>JAZKZE010000166.1:0-51554 GCA_045612485.1 Victivallales bacterium
CCTGTTATACCTCCAATATTCAGCTCAAACAATAAAAAAGGCTGTTGCTCACCTTTTTTGAGGTTTTGCAACAGCCCCTTTGATGAAAAAAAGATACTCCCGCACGACCAAAAGGTTTTGCGGGATTTTTTTATTGATCAAACATGTCCGGTATCATCCTCAATATGTTTTCCTGTTTCAGCGGGAATAAGGGAATCATCAAAGTGGATCATTACATTTTGACCGGCAAGAGTGTTCTGTAAAGAAGCTGTTTCTATATCATAAACAGGCCGTTTGGTATCCAATGCCTGTGCTGCGGCAAGACCTGCCGCCTGTCCTGTGATAATGGCAGGGGGAATGACCCGCAATACATCCCAGGCATATCCTTCTCCGGCGGTACTGCGTCCGGCAGTAATGAGATTATCAAAACCGCTGCGGATCATACAGCCGTAGGGGATTTCATAAAGAAAATCCCTGCGGTCGAAATCGCAGATGGCTCCGATAGAATCATCAAAGTGCCGATAGGAGTCTTCCTCCCGGAGAGTGATATTGCCGTCAATACGGCGGGTAGTACGGTAATTTGGCATTGTGGGAAGGGTGACGATCTCCCTTGTATTCCGGTCATCCGTTTTGAGTTTCCGCAGCATTTCCAGCTGATTGAGAACAGTAAATTCTGTTACATCTTCCGCACTTGTTCCGGTGAAAAATCTCATTCCTTCCGGGTGATTATGTCCGTAAAGACTGGCGAAGCCTCCTGTGCAGACTCTGTAACTTTCCCCGATATTTTTCTTTTCCACCGCATTCTGACAGGATTCCAGAGTAAGGAGTTTGGCAAAACAGGAGAAATAATTTTTTCCCTGGATCGTAGGGACTCCGGCACGGAAAAGCACATCCGCATCTCCGGTTGTGTCCACGATTACGCCTGCTTCAAAGAACTCTCTTCCGGATTTACTTTCCACATAAACGCCGTTACAGTGCATTCCGTATTCATTTTTCTGCATTTCCACATTTGCCACGATACTGTCATAACGTAAGTCCACACCCTCTTCCGCCATGATTTCTGTCAAAGCAAGAGCAAAAATCTGCGGAGAGTAACGGGTCATGTAACGGGGGGTATCCACCCCTGCAGTCCCATTCTTCCAGCACTCCGGGATGGTATCAAAGCCGTATCGGATGGAAAGGCGCAGAAACTCTTCCGCCATGCCTTTGATTATGACCGTTCCCCTGCCGTTGCACATGGGAACAAAAAAGTTTACAAGTCCGATGGTGGCAAGACCACCGGGAGTAATGGTCTTTTCAATGAGAAGAACCTTTTTCCCGGCCCGTCTTGCGGCGAGGGCGGCAGCAACACCTGCCACCCCGCCTCCGGCAACGATCACATCATACTTTCCCCTTACAGGGACCTTTTCTGTAAAAAGAATCTCTCTCATCCGTTTCTCCTGTTGTGAAAAGGCTTATTCTTCTGTATTTTCCAGTTTGTAGTACCGCACGGCATCCGGGGGACGGATGTTGGTGAGATCCCCTCTGTAATGACGCAGATGGGTGGGGATATAGGGATATTTCAGAAGTTCCTTTTCATTGAGTTCGATCCCCAATCCGGGTCTTTCCGGAATGACCATTTTGCCGTTACGCAAGGTGAGATCTTCATCGCAGATGTCTTTGCGGTAAACCACATCGGTCATCATCATTTCCAGCATGACAAAGTTGGGAACACAGGCGGCGATCTGTAAAGTTGCCGCATTTGCCACAGGGCCGGAGGGATTGTGGGGGCAGAATCCGATATGACGCGCCTCCGCTTCCGCTCCCAGCATACGCATTTCCATGATCCCGCCGGCATGGGAGATATCCGGCTGGATGTAGTCGGAACAGTTGAGATCGAAATACTGTCTGTATTCATACCGGTTATACAATCTTTCCCCGGCGGCAAGAGATACTCTCACTCTTTCCTTGACTTCCCTCATCCCTTCCTTGTCATCCGGCGGAATAGGCTCTTCAAACCAGAAAATATCGAATTCTTCCAGCCTTTTACCGATCTTTACGGCTGTGGGAATATCGAATCTTCCATGTCCTTCAATAAGCAGCTGTACGTCACTGCCCACCGCTTCAGAGACCTTTCTCACACATTCCATTGCCTGATCCAGCTCTTTTTTACCGATCTGGAGCCATGCTTTTCCGAAGGGGTCCCATTTGCATCCGGGATATTTGTTTTTCCGTACTTCCAGAGCCTTTTCCGCAAATTCATCGGGAGTTTTGGCAGGAGAGAACCAGCCGTTCACATAAACAGGAACAGCATCCCTTACTTTCCCGCCGAGAAGCTGGTATACGGGGCAATTCAAATCTTTTCCCTTGATGTCCCACAATGCCATTTCCACACCGGCAAGGGCACTCATCAGAACAGGCCCGCCCCGCCAGTAGGCATCCCGGTAGCAATCATGGCGGAAGGCTTCAATGTTGTGCGGGTCTTTGCCGATAAGGTAATATTCCAGATCGTGGATCGCCGCCTGGACAGTAAGTTCCTTGTACTCCAGAGTAGCTTCCCCCCAGCCGTGGATGCCGGAATCGGTCTCCACTTTCACAAAGACGAAGTTGGTACGGAAGGCGTTGCAGATAAAAGTTTTTACAGCTGTTATTTTCATAAAATCCTCCTGATTGATTTTTGTTTTTACGGAGCGTAATACATACCGCCATTCACATGGATGCTTTCCCCGGTGACATAGCCGTTTTTCACAGCAAAAAGTACAGCATCTGCCACCTCTTCACTTGTTCCCGGACGCCCCAGGGGAACAGCGGCACACTCCCGGGCATATTTTTCTCTGCTCAATCTTGCATTCATATTTTCTGTTGCTGTCATCCCGGGGCAGACCGTATTGGCGGTTATGCCGTACTTTGCCCCGTTATCCGCAAAAGCTCTGGTAATACCGTGCATCCCCAGTTTGGATACTCCATAGGCGATCATATTCATTTCCGCCGGACGGAACGCTCTTGCAGAGGAGATGTTGACGATGCGTCCATACATTCTTTCCTTTGCCTGGTTGAAAAATGCCATGGAACAGAGAAAACACCCTTTCAGATTTATTTCCATGACCTTGTCCCACCATTGCCCTTCACTCATTTCTTCTGTACGCTTCCAAGGATCCAGCCGGGCATTGTTGATAAGGATATCCACTTTTCCCAACTCCGCAAACATTGCATTGACCGCTTTTTCATCTGCCACATCACATATACATACTTCCGCATCCCCGCCGGAAGCAAGGATCTCATTGACGACCTTCTGGGCTTTCTCCCTGCTGTGAGCGCAATTTACATATACTTTACATTTTTCTGCTGCAAGGGCAAGGGCGATCACTCTGCCGATTCCCTGGGAGCCTCCGGTGACAAGAGCAACTTTTCCTGTAAGAAGTGTCTGCATATTTTCCTTCCTTTTTTCTTAAAGATCGTCTTCAATCACGCGCATTTTTGTCCATTTTTTGGAAAGGTAACGGGTAAAAAATACTCCGGCAAAAATCATTACATAAAAGACAAAATATCCCCAGAGGATCCAGACAGAGAATCCCAGTTTATAGAGGATCAGACAGGGAATACCCAGAATACCCCACGCCATGATGATCGTTGCATACATGGCAAATTTTGTATCTCCGGCACCGCGCAGCGCATTGAAAAGCAGTACACAGATCCCGTCAAACACAAGGAAGCCCGCCACAAATTTCAGCATGGGGGCGGTAAGACGTATGGTTTCCGCCTGATTGGGATCGGAAGGATTGACAAATGGAGCGACCACCAGAGATGGGAAAAAGAAAAAGAGTATTGCCATTGCCCCCGTATAGATAACGGTAAGAAACATGGCACTTTTCACTGCTTTTTCCGCAAGAGGAATGTTTCTTGCCCCGATAGCCTGCCCCACTATGATGGCAACCGTCTGTCCGATACCGGTAATGGGGGTGAAGGAGAGGGAATTTACCCCGAAGGCAATGCTTACTGCCCCCTGAATATCTTTGCTGTAGCGGCACAGGATGATGGCAAAAAGATTGAAGGCGGCAAGATCCAGAAAGAGCTGGATACCTGCGGGAAGTCCGAAACGGATCATCCGTTTGAACAATTCCCAGTCAAAGAAACTTCTGGTGGTATTGAAGTGCTTTCTTGCTGAAGGAGTGAAAAATCCGGCGATATAGAACAGTAAACCGAAAAAGGACGCAAGAATACTTCCCCATGCAGCTCCGGCGATCCCCATTGCCGGGAAACCCCATTTTCCGAAGATCATCATATAATTGAAGGGGATGTTCAATACCATCGTCCCCAGAGATACCCCCATAACAAGCATTGTTTTCCCCCTGCCGCTCCAGAAGCAGGAAAGAGCGATCTGCATGAGATAGAATACACAGCCGATGCACAGGATCTTGAAGTAGATGATCTCCTGTACCATAACACTTTTTTCATGCCCGAAAAGTTCAAAAAGCGGTTTTGCCCACCATAGTCCTGTTGCCATGAATGCACCTCCCAGCAAAGCAAGATAGAGTCCCTGCCATACGCAAAGTCCTATGCGTTTGGGCTGATTGGCTCCCGCATACTGTGCCACAAAGGTTCCTGTATATCCCACAAGCCCCACAAAGACACAGACAATGGTAAAGTTGGTCAAGCCCCCGGCAAAAGACGCCCCCAGTGCTTCATGGGAAAAGTGGGAAAGCATGGCTCTGTCCACATACAGATTCACCGCCTGGCTGGAGGCTGCACAAATCAGCGGGAAAGCGATCTTCAATATGTCAAGAAAACCTCCTGAACTTGACATGTATTCATTTCTGGTTATTTTCATTTTTTTCCTGTTTCGGGTTTGTTTCAGAGTATCTCATATCATTCCGTCTGAAAAACGGACTTTAAAACCGGAAAAGAGATTGTGTGAACAATCTCTCTTTTTTCCTGCTTCAGAAAATTTATTTCATACTTTCATGGCACGCCGCATATCCAGATCATCCTGCCGTTTGCGTAAAGTTTCCCTCTTATCCTCAAAGGTCTTTCCTTTTGCCACCCCCAGCTGGATCTTGATCTTTCCCCTTGTAAGATACATCTTCAGAGGAATAAGGGCATATCCTTTTTCCTTCACCTGCTGGGAAAGACGCAAAATCTCCCTTTTGTGCAGAAGAAGTCTTCTCTGCCGCATGGGAGTATGATTGAACCTGTTGCCGTGGGAGTAGGGGGAGATATTGATATTGTAAACAAAAATCTCCCCTTTGTCGATCTTGGCAAAGGCATCCTGTAAAGAAACAGAGTGCATCCGGCAGCTTTTCACTTCCGTACCATGCAGAGCGATCCCCGCCTCCATGGAGGAGAGGATCTGATAATCATGGTAGGCTTTCTTATTTCCGGCGATCACACCGTCAGAAGCTGTTTCCTTATCATTTTTATCTTTTTTCGCCATAATGGATTTATTTTCCTTCTTCTTTAGAGGCTCTTTCCTTCATCTTGAAGGCAAATGCCGCCATTTCCGGCATATTTCCTTCTGTAAGGGAATCGGTGAAATATTTGAGAAGATCTTTCTGCTGTTTGCTTAAATTGGCAGGTACTTCCACAAGAACGCGTACAAGAAGATCTCCTTTTGCCCCGCCTTTCAATGCCGGGACTCCTTTTCCGCGGAGACGCAGTGTTGTCCCGTTCCGGATCCCTGCCGGGATCTTCATCTTTGTGGTTCCTTCCAGTGTGGGGACTTCCACAATGCCGCCATTGACGGCAGACGCAAGGTCAATGGGTACTTCGCAGATAAGATCATTTTCCTCTCTGCGGAAAAGATCATCAGGAAGTACACTTATGACCACATAAAGATCTCCCGGGGCTCCCCCCAGCGTTCCCGCTTCCCCTTCTCTTGCAATACGCAGACGGGAGCCATTGTTCACCCCCTGGGGAATATGCACTCTTATTTCCTTGCTTACCTTTACTCTTCCTGTGGAGGAACAGTTTGCACACCCTCTTCCGGAGCAGTTGGAACAAATATCAAATTTGGAAAGACGGATCTTTTTATCTGTTCCCTGAACGGCTTCATTAAAAGTGACCTGTATATTGGTGGTCAGATCATTGCCCTTTGTACCGGAAGTGCGTCTGGAGTGTCCAGCTCCTCTTCCGCCGAAAAGCTGTTCAAAAATGTCGCTCTGGCTTCCGCCTCCCATACCGCCTCCGCCCATATTGCCGAAGACCTGACTGAAAATATCTCTGGGATCGCTGAAGTTTCCTCCCCAGCTCTGATACTGTCCACTGCCGAAAGGATTGCCCCCTCCAAAGGGATTGCCCCCCTGACGGGCACTGCTTCCGGTAAAGAAATCGGAACCGAACTGGTCATACTGGGCGCGCTTTTTTTCGTCGCTCAATACTTCATACGCCTGGGAGAGTTCCTTAAACTTCTTTTCCGCTTCCTTATCGCCGGGATTACGGTCAGGGTGATACTTGATCGCAAGTTTCCTGTACGCTTTTTTGATCTCGTCGGCAGTTGCGGTACGGGCGACGCCGAGAGTGGAATAAAAATCAACTGCCATAGTCTTTTTTCCTTTTTGTTGAATCCTTTTTCACCAAAGAAAACCGGAAGATCAGTTTTCTTTATTTTCCCCATTTTCCCCGGAAGCGGCAACTTCCTCTGCTTTTACTTCCGTTTCCTCTTTCTTTGCAGGACCGGAACTTACCACCACACTTGCTGCTTTCAGAAGACGGTCATTCATTTTATATCCGGCACACCACTGGCGGATGACTTTTCCTTCCGGAACTGTATCAGAGGCTTCCTGTGCCACGGCGTCGTGACTGTTTGCATCAAAATCCTTGCCTACAGCGTCGATCTTCACGATCCCCAGATCATCAAAAGCTCTGGCAAATTCGTTTCCGATCATTTGCATACCGGCAGTAAGAGCCTGGATGTTATCACTTTTTTCACAGGCGGCAACAGCCATTTCAAAATGGTCGAATACCTGGAAGAAGGGGTAGAGGGTATCAGTCATCACATTGAAGCGCATACTTTCCATATCTTTTGCCGCCCGTTTCCGCTGATTTTCCATTTCAGCAATAAGACGGATACGTTTTTCTTCCAGTTCCACCACCGTCTTTTCCAGCTGGGCGATCTTTTCTTCCGGTGTAAGCTCTTTTTTCTCTTCTTTGGCTTCTTTGCCGGAATTTTCCTCTTTCTTTTCCTCTTCCTGTGCCGCTTTTGCCGCTTCTTCTGCTGCTGCGGTCTTTGTTTCTTTCTTTTCCGCAGTCTTTTTTTCTTCAGCTTTGCCGCCTTTATTGAATACGCCCATTGTAAAACCCTTTCTTGACGTTTATTTTGTTTGCTTATGGTTCTTAAATATATAATATACTCTCAGAAGGGGGATTTTTCAACCGTTCAGGCAGGAAAATCCCCCCGGAATCCCTGTTACTTTTTTTCTGTCTCTTCCGCAGAAGATCCCGCTTTCTGTTTCCGGGCGGCAAAGCGAAGAGATCCTTTTTCAAAAGTAATGTCCAGAAGCATATTTTCTGCAAGCTCACCGCTTACGATCATACGGGAAACCGGTGTTTCCACATCATTGACCAATACTCTCTTCAAAGGTCTTGCCCCGTATTCCGGATCATACCCTTTTTCCGCAAGGAATTTTTTTGCATCTTCTCTGACCGCAAGGGCGATGGATTGTTCCCCGAGACGTTTTTCCAGATCTTTCAACTGGATCTCCAGGATCTTCACGATCTCTTTTTCCCCCAGCGGATGGAAGAACTCTATCCCGTCCACACGGTTGAGAAATTCCGGCCGGAAAAATTCCCGCAGACGTTTCATGATACTCTCTTCCAGAGTGCTGTTGTCTGCTTTCGCCCGGATCTCATCCAGAAGCATATCACTGCCCAGATTGGAGGTCATGATGATAATGGTGTTTTTAAAGTTCACCGTCCTTCCGTGGGAATCGGTGAGCATACCGTCATCCAGGATTTGCAGAAAGATGTTGAATACATCCGGATGCGCCTTTTCGATCTCGTCAAAAAGGATGACACTGTACGGCCTTCTGCGGACAGCTTCCGTAAGGAATCCGCCCTCATCGAATCCCACATATCCCGGAGGGGCACCTACCAGACGGGAGACCGAATGTTTCTCCATATATTCACTCATATCCACACGGATCATGGCATTTTCATCATCAAAAAGTTCTTCCGCCAACGCTTTGGCAAGTTCCGTTTTGCCCACGCCGGTAGGCCCGAGGAAGATGAAAGATGCCGCAGGTCTTCTGGGATTTTTCAAACCCGCACGGGAACGCAAAACAGCATCCGCTACGGCATTGACCGCATCATCCTGACCTATGACACGCTCATGGATCTTTTCCGAAAGGTGGATAAGTTTATCTCTTTCACTGCGGACAAGTTTGCTGACAGGGATCCTTGTCCAGTTGCTGACCACCTGGGCAATATCCTCCTCATCCACATACTCTTTCAAAAGACGGGAAGAGATATTTTTTCCCTCCTCTTTCTTTCTCTTTTCCTCTGCTTCGGCGATCTGTTTTTCAATGCCCGGGATCGTACCGTGACGCAGCTGGGCGGCTCTGTCATAATCATAGGCGCGTTCCGCTTTATCCAGTTCCCCTCTGGCGGCTTCCAGACTGGAACGCAGAAGCTGAAGATCGCTTATGGCATTTTTCTCACTCTGCCATGCCGCCCGCAGGGAGGCGGATCTTTCTTTGCTTTCCGCAAGTTCCGCTTCAAGGGTTTTGCGTCTTTCCTTACTTGCCGCATCTTTCTCTTTTTTCAATGCGGCAAGCTCGATTTCCAGACGCAGTTCCTTTCTCTGGATCTCGTCGATCTCTTCCGGGCAGGAGTCGATCTCTGTACGCAGTTTGGCGGAGGCTTCATCCACAAGGTCGATGGCCTTATCCGGCAGGAATCTTTCGGAGATATATTTATCTGAAAGTACCGCCGCCGCAACAAGGGCTCCATCCCGGATCTTGATACCGTGATGGATCTCATAACGCTCTTTCAGACCGCGGAGAATACTTATGGTATCTTCCACGGAAGGTTCTTCTGCAAGTACCGACTGGAAACGGCGTTCAAGGGCGGCATCTTTCTCCACATATTTACGGTATTCATCCAGAGTGGTGGCTCCGATGCAGTGCAGTTCCCCTCTGGCAAGAAGGGGTTTCAGAAGATTTCCCGCATCCATTGCCCCTTCAGAGGCTCCCGCACCTACTACTGTATGCAGTTCGTCGATGAAAAGGATGATGTTGCCTTCCGAACTTGTCACCTCTTTCAGGACGGCTTTCAGTCTTTCTTCAAATTCCCCACGGTATTTTGCCCCGGCGATAAGAGCCCCCATATCCAGAGCAATGATTTTTTTGTTCTTCAGATTTTCCGGCACATCACCGTGAACGATCCTTATGGCAAGACCTTCCACAATGGCGGTTTTCCCCACACCGGGTTCTCCGATAAGAACGGGATTGTTTTTTGTACGGCGGGAAAGGATCTGTATGGTACGGCGGATCTCTTCATCCCTGCCGATGACCGGGTCAAGTTTGTTCTGGAAGGCAGCTTCTGTAAGATCACGGCCGTATTTTTCCAAAGCTTCAAAACTTCCTTCCGGATTTTCACTGGTCACTCTCTGATTGCCCCGGACTTCTTTCAGGGCGATCAGGATCTTTTCCTCTGTCACCCCCTGTTTTTCCAGTACGGCAGCACACTCTTTACTTACAGAAACAATGGCAAGAAAGAGATGTTCCACACTGATATACTCATCCTTCATCTCTTCGGCTTTGTTTTTTGCCGCTGCAAGAGCTTTATTGAAATCATTTCCGCCATAGGGGGGAGTTGCCCCGGACCCGGAAACGGAAGGGATCTTCCGCAGAAGATTCTCCATATCCTCTTCAAGAAGATCAGTATCCGCTTTCATACGTTTAAGCAGGGAAGGGATAAGGCCCCCTTCCTGATGCATAAGGGCATAAAGAAGATGCACGCAGGATATCTGCTGATGACCGTACTCCACAGCATAATTACGGGCTTCCAGCATCCCCTGACGGGATTTTTCAGTAAGTTTTTCCATGTTCATAGGCATATTCTCCTTTCTTGAAAATTTGACACTTTATTCTTCAGCAAGTTCTCTTCAAGCAAGAAATATGCCAATTTTTTCTGAACGGGTGCTGCTGACCGGATTCAGGAGAAGATAAAAGAAGAATGGGACAAAATGACCCGGTTTTAAGTGTGACACAATGGCACAAATATCCGGTCGTATTTTATTTTTTTCTTCTCCAGATCCCGCAGGGCAGATTCATGGAAAAACTGCGGTTGAAGGCAAAATACTTTTCTTCCGCCGGACCATGGAGAAGATAAAATTTCGTTTCCCTCTTTTCCCTGCAACGGAGATCGCCATGGATAAAGAGGGCGTCTTCCGGGATATTTTCCGAAATGACAAGGGGAAGGGCAGGAAGTGTGGAAAGCGGGAAACCCGCCTCCAGCCACGCTGATGCAAGAAGATATCTTTCTTCATCATATCCCTTTCCTTCCCATAAGGATGCAAGAAAGAAAAATCTTTTTTTCAGATCAAGAAGTGTATTGATCTCCCGCTTTTCCTTCCGGATCTTTTCTGCGATCTTTACAAGGAGTCTATTGTCTTTTCTTACAGCATATACCATAACATCATGCAATGCCTTATGGTTATAGAAAAGATCCAGAAGACGGGAATATAAACGCATCCGCAGGATGCTTTCCACACTCATACATGCGGTTTTCATTACATCATACGGCGGATCGGGCGAGTAACAGATCCCGTATTTTCCACACTCTTTTTCCATACGGGTGCCGGGAAGGATCTTTAACGTTTCCAGCTGGATCTCCGCAGGGGCGATCTGCATGAGTGTGACAATATCATCAAGCAGACTTTCCTCCGTCTGCTCCGGCAAGCCTGCAATAAGATCTGTATGCACTTCAAAACGGTCTTTGAGAGAAACAAGAAAGGCAAGATTTTCCTTTACCTTTACAGGATCGCTTTTTCTGCCAACAGCACTTTGTACTTTTTCATCAAAAGACTGTATTCCCGCCTCAATATGCAGAAGACCTTCCGGCATTTTTTTTAAAATTTCCTGAAGTTCCCTTCCGGTAAATTCCGGATGAAATTCCAGATGAAAACGCATGGAAGGAAATGTGGCAAAAAGTTCCAGAAGCTCCCTTCCTCTTTTCTGCGGCAGATTGAATGTGCGGTCAAGGATTCTTATTTCCTTTACACCTTTTTTCTCCAGCAGGGAAAGTTCTTCTTTCACCTGTGCCAAATCCCTGTAACGGGTGGGAATGCCGGAGGAGGTGCAGTAAGAGCAGTTCATGGGACAGCCCCTGCCGGTCTCCAACTGTACGAAAGGCTTGTCAAACCGGAAAAAAGGATCCCCGCAGGGATAAGAAGAAGAGATCCAGTTCTTATAAATCCCCCTTCCTTTTTCCGGAAGAACTCTTTTTTCCTCTCTTTTATCAGGAAAATCCCGGAGAAATTCCGGAAGGAGTTCCTCCCCTTCGCCAACAAATACGGTGGAAAGGAAAGGATATTTTTTCAGCAGAAGAGCCCCGTTTTCCTCTGTGCACTGGGGGCCTCCCGCCGCAATATGGATCTGCGGGGCAAGAATATGGACTCTCTGCAAAATATCCATAACGATGTTGTGATTGAAAAGATACAGTGCGGTACAGAGAAGATCCGGAGATCTTTCCGCAATGACTGAAGCCGTTTGCATGGGATCTTCGTCAATGACTTTTTCCATCGCCTCCCATTGCCACATCTCATCAAGATCCTTTGCAGCACTGTGAAGAAGCGGCAGCGCAAGAGAGGAATGGGAATAGGAGGAATTTACCGTCAGGAAAAGAAGAGAATATTTTTCTTCCTCTTTTTTCTGTTCCATATTTTTTCCTTCCTCCTGAAATTAACGACTATGGAATATAGCGTCAAAAAGAAAAAATACAAGCAAAGGCTTCTGTTCAGATTGAAAAAATTTTTTTCTGTGGTAGTTTAAAAGGGATATATTTTTTAAACAATACATGAAGAAAAGGATATTTGAGATGAAATTTACAAGCACCCGTTCATTGCAGTGCCTGACTTCCGCAGAAGCCATCAGTCGTGGGATCGCCTCCGACGGCGGACTTTTCGTGCCGGAAAACTTTCCCGCCATTACACCGGAAACCGCAAAGGAACTCTGTACAGCATCCTACAGGGAACGTGCAGAAAAGATCCTGGCCGGCTACCTGACCGATTTTACTTCTGAAGAGATCAGAAAATGTGTGGAGGGAGCCTACACCGGAACTTTTGAAAATGAGGATCCCGCTCCCCTGAAAAAAGTAACGGATAAAATGTATCTTCTGGAATTGTGGCACGGTCCCACCTGTGCTTTCAAAGATATGGCATTACAGCTTCTCCCCTATCTTCTTACTGTATCCATCTCCAAAACTTCTCCCGGCAAAACCATCATCATCCTTGTTGCCACTTCCGGCGATACAGGAAAAGCAGCCCTGGAGGGGTTTGCAGATGTGGAAAATACCCGCATCATCGTATTTTTCCCGCAGAACGGAGTCAGTGATATGCAGAAATTGCAGATGACCACCCAGACTGGAAAAAATGTGGCAGTCTGCGGTATTGAAGGAAACTTTGATGACGCCCAGAGCGGTGTAAAAGCGATCTTCGGAGATGAAGAGATGCGGAAATTCCTGAAAGAAAAAAATATGGATTTCTCTTCCGCAAACTCCATCAACTTCGGCCGTCTTGTTCCCCAGATCGTCTATTATGTTTCCGCATGGTGCGATCTTGTGAAACAGGGAAAACTCAAAGAAGGCGAATCCTTCAATGTATGCGTTCCCACCGGTAATTTCGGCAACATTCTTGCTGCATGGTACGCCAAACAGATGGGGATCCCCATTGCCAGATTTATCTGTGCTTCCAATACCAATAAGATCCTTACCGATTTCATCCGTACCGGGGTATATGACAGAAACCGGGAATTTTATACCACAACAAGTCCTTCCATGGATATTCTCATTTCCTCCAACCTGGAAAGACTGCTTTATCACCTTTATGACAATGATGCAGAAAAGATCGCCTCTCTCATGGATGACCTGAAAAAGAAAGGGAAATTTACTGTATCAAATGAAGTCCTTGCCAAACTGCAGCAGGATTTCTACGGAGGATTTGCCACAGACGATGAGGCAAAAGCAAGTATCGGCAAGCATTTCAATGAGGAAAAATATCTCTGCGATACCCATACTGCTGTTGCGGTCAATGTCTATGAGAAATATGCTGCGGAAACCGGAGATGACCGGATCACCGTGATCGCCTCCACTGCCTCCCCCTTCAAATTTGCTCCTGCCGTACTTTCCGCCATTGACGATGGAAAGATCCCGGAAGACGGGTTTGAAGTGGCGGATAAACTTTCTGCCGTCTCCGGTATGGCGGTGCCTGCACCCCTTGCCACTTTGAAAACAAAGGAAGTCCTGCATAAGAACTCCATTGCAAAGGAAGAAATGGCTGACTTTATCCGTAAAAGTCTTGCATGATTTTTCCATGAAAATGAAATGGAAAGGAGAAAAATGAACAGAAAAAGATATATTTTGTTTCTGATATTTTTTCTCATTTTTCCGGTATTTTCCCTTCTTGCTGCTGCGGAAAAACTTCTTCTTTGGGAAGCAGTCCATCCGGAAAAGGCGGGGAAACTTTTTCTTGCGGGAAGTATCCATCTGGGAAAGAAGGAGTTGTTTCCTCTGGACAGAAGATACGATGAGGTACTTGCAAAAAGTGATGAAATGGTCTTTGAGGTTTATGATAAAGACCCTTCCGTCACGCAAAAGACCGCAATGGAATTCATACGGAAAAAAGCCTTTTACTTGCCCGGAAAAACTCTGAAACAGCTTATGGGGGAAAAGGAGCTTTTCCTTCTGGATTCCTTTTACAAATCCAGAGGCAATATGCTTTTTATGCAGAATGGCATTTCCCGCCGTCCCTGGATCATTATGCTGGATCTTACCCAGATCACTGCACTGGAGAGCAAATTAAGTATTCAGTACGGTTTTGAAGAGGTTTTCAGAAAACTGAAAAAAGAACGTCCCGCAAGAGGGCTGGAACAGGTCTATACACAGCTTTCCATGCTGGAGGGAACGGATGAAAAGATCCTTTGCAATATTATCCTCAACGGTATAAAAGATCCGGCAAAAGAGAAGAGGGAACTGGAAAATATCCTGACAGCTTTCCGTACAGGGGATATATCCCTTCTTGCCGCACAGACCAATGAAATGGCAGCAAAATATCCCCTTTTCCATAAAAGACTTTTTCTTGCCCGCAACTGGGATATGGCAGAAAAACTTTCCGGTTTTGCTTCTGAAACAAAGAGTTTTTTCGTTCTGATCGGGGCTGCCCATTTCGCCGGAAAAGGGAATATCCTTGAACTTCTCAAAGGAAAAGGTTTTCTTGTGAAACAACTTGACAGAACAGGGGAAAAAGGAAAGATCACAGGAGAAGAAGCTGATGAGTGAAAATTCTTTTCTTCTGTCGGTCTGCATCCCCACATTTGAACGGGCATCCTTCCTGAAAGAAACGCTGGAAAGCATTGTTTCCGATCCGGTTTTTCTGGAAAATAATAAGGTGGAAATCGTTATATCTGACAATGTTTCAAAGGATGATACAAAGGAAGTCAGCCGGAAATTTACAGAACTTTATCCGGGTAAAATAAAATATGTCTGTCTTCCATTACATCAGGATGGTCATATCAATTTCCGGAATGCTCTGGAATCTTCCGGCGGACTTTTCCGGAAACTGCACAATGATAACTATCCTTTTGAAAAAGGAGCATTGACTTTTCTTGTAAACTTTATTGAAAAATACAGGGAAAAAGAGTTGATTTTATGTCCCAATCATCCACCGGTGGGATGGAAAAAGGAAGAAGAGTTTATGAAAGAAGTGAATGATCTTTCCTCCCTTCTTTCCCTGATGTCCTATACGATCACCTGGATCGGGGCAACGTGTATCAGAAAAGACGCCTATGAAAAATTGTCTGATCCTTTCCGGTATTCCCACTTGTATTTTCCTCATATTGATTATGTTTTGCGGACGGTGTATAATGGAGGGAAAGGGGTTGTCACCGGCAGACAGCTATTTCTTCCGGCTCCTCTTATTCCCAACAAATATACCCACAATCATGCGGAGGTTTTTGCGCAGAATTATCTGGGGATATTGAAGGAATATGTGGAAAATTCCACCCTTTCCCGTGAGGTGTTTGAAAGGGAAAAACGGCTGGTATTGTTTGAGCATGTGATTCCGTATTATTTTGACTTTTTCCGGCAATATAACGCCACTCCCCAGACAAAATATTTTTATTACACAAGGGAATACAGGAAGAATTTATACTATTATTTTTCCTTCCTGTATATTGCATTTTATTTTATTGCCATACGCATTTTCAAACTGAACAAACTGAAAAATTTTCTTTTATCCCTTTTCAAAAGAGCGTAAGAGGGTGATTTCTTCCTGCCAGATGGTTTCGTCAATGGTTTCCAGAACAAGAGGAATATCGTCAAAGCGGGGATCTCGCATGATCCGTTGAAATACATCCAGTCCCAATTCCCCTTTGCCCAGTGAGTTGTGACGGTCAAGCTTTTTGCCCAGCAGACTTTTGGAATCATTGAGATGCACCCCTTTCAGGAAAGAAAATCCAATGACTTTATCAAAATGTTCAAAGGTTTTTTCATACCCTTCTTCCGTTTTGATGTCGTAGCCTGCAGCAAAGGTATGACAGGTGTCGATGCACACCCCGATACGGTTCTGATCTTTCACTTCCTCCATGACCTTTGCGATCTGTTCAAATGTATAGCCCAGATTGCTCCCCTGTCCGGCAGTATTTTCAATGACTGCTGTTACATTTTCCGTATTGTCCAATGCAAAATTGATACATTCTGCTATCAGGGAAAGACATTCCGCTTCAGAAATAAGTTTGAGGTGGCTTCCCGGATGAAAATTCAATCTGTCCAGTCCCAGAAGCATACATCTTGTCATCTCATCGGTGAAGGCTTCCAGAGATTGTTTTCTTTTTGTCTCATCCGCATTGCCCAGATTGATGAGATACCCGTCATGGGGCAGGATCTGTGCCGGAGTAAACCCCAGATCCGCACAATTTTTTTTGAAAGCATCTATGGCGGAGCGTGTCAGAGGCGGACTTTTCCACTGTCTCTGGTTTTTGGTAAACATGGCAAAGGCATTTGCCCCGATCTTTGCGGCATTCAGCGGAGCATTTTCCACCCCGCCGGATATGGAAACATGAGCACCCACATATTTCATTTCATACTCTCCTTTTCTGTTTTTTCTTTACGGAAAATTACAACAGAATGAAGAAAAATCAACCCTGAAAGCGGCAAAAAGGAAAAAAAACAGAAAAAAAGCATTTTTTTGCCATGAAATAACGGGAAATAAGTTGACAGAAGGCATAATGTGTGGCAAATTATTATATTAAAAATTTTAAAAGCGGAAAAAGACCTTTTCCGCCCCCAATCAAGAACCTGGAGGAAACATGAAATTTGTCGGAGAAAAAATCGCGATCGGCGATGTGCTTGTAAGCGAAATTGCAGAAAAATACGGTACCCCTACCTACGTCTATGACGAAGAAAAGATCCGGAAAAACTTCCGTAAAGTGGATGCCGCATTCAAAAAATACTATCCTGATTTCAAGATGTTCTATGCTGTGAAATCCTGCAACAACCCTGCCATCGTCAATATCCTGCGCCAGGAAGGTGCCGGCGTGGATGCTGCCAGTGTCAACGAGATCCGTCTTGCAAAATATGTAGGGCTGGATGGGGAAAATGTGATGTTCAGCGGCAACTTCCTTTCCGATGATGACATCAAACAGGGGCTGGAAAGCGGCGTCATCTTCAACCTTGACGATATTTCCATTCTTCCCCGTATGCTTAAATACGGCAAACCCGAGATCCTTTCTTTCCGTGTCAATCCCGGTTACGGCAAAAGCAATGTAGGTGAATATGTGACCAATGCCGGTCCCAATGCCAAATTCGGTATCCACCCTGATAAAGTCATGGAAGCCTACCGTCTTGCCAAAGAAGCAGGCATCAAACGTTTCGGTGCCCACATGATGACCGGTTCCTGCATCACCGATCCGGAATACTTCCCCTTTGTCACCGGGCTTCTCATGGACATCATCGGCAAAGTTTCCAAAGAGTTGCAGATCGACTTTGAATTTATCGACCTGGGTGGCGGACTCGGTATTCCCTACCGTCCCGATGAAGAAGGTCTGGATCTGGAAAAGGCTGCTGAACTCACTTCCGCCATGTTTGTGAAGAAATGTGAAGAATACGGTATGCGCCGTCCCCAGCTGAAACTGGAACCCGCCCGTTACTTTGTGGGCAACGCCGGCTGGATCGTGGGTAAAGTTCACGCCATCAAGGAATCCTACAAGAAGATCGCCGGTACCGACGTGGGAATGAATACTCTTGCCCGTCCTGCCATGTATGGATCTTACCATCACATCTATGTGGACGGCAAGGAAAATGAAAAACGTGCCACCATCGGTCTTTGCGGTCAGCTTTGCGAAAATACCGATTTCTGGGTGAAGGAACGGGAACTGCCTGAATCCATCGCCGAAGGGGATTTGATCGTTGTGGAAAATGCCGGTGCATACGGTTTCGGTATGAGTTATCAGTACAACGGCAGACTGCGTCCTGCGGAAGTTCTGGTGAAAAACGGCGAAACGATGCTTATCCGCAAGAGAGAAGAGTTTGAAGATATGATCCGTCACACCACTGTGCCGGAATATCTGGAAAAATAAAACGGTTGATGCGGATATTTCCGCAGCAGATCAGGGAAAATATAAAATCAGGAGAAGACCATGTTCTTTCAATTTCAGAAACTTGCGCGATTTTTTTCGTGTGATATCGGTATAGACCTGGGAACCGCCAACTTCCTTGTCTATATGAAGGATCGCGGTATTGTGATCTCCGAGCCTTCCGTGGTGGCATTCAAGACCAAGACCAATGAGGTCATGGCGGTAGGTACGGAAGCGAAAAGGATGTTGAGCCGTGTACCGCAGAATATTGCGGCGATCCGTCCCATGAAATACGGGGTCATCGCAGATTTCAAAGTAACGGAAGCCATGTTGCGGCACTTTATCCGCAGAGCTAAAGCACTTGTCCCCACAAGAAAAAGACTGTACAAACCCCGTGTACTTATTGCTGTTCCTTCCGGGATCACGGAAGTGGAACGTATGGCGGTGAAAGACAGTGCGGAACGTGCCGGGGCAAGCGATATTTTCCTTATTGAAGAACCTATGGCAGCCGCGATCGGTGTGGGGCTTCCCGTTTCTGAACCCTGCGGAAGCATGATCGTGGATATCGGGGGAGGTACTACGGAAGTAGCCATTATCTCCCTTGCCGGTATTGTGATCTCCAAGAGTGTCCGTGTCGGCGGGGACGAAATGGATCAGGCGATCATTCAGCACATGAAACGGGAATACAACCTTATTATCGGGGAACCCACCGCTGAAGCCATCAAGATCCAGATCGGCAGTGCCTATCCGGTATTGCCGGAGGAAACCACTATGGAAGTCAAGGGGCGGGATGCGTTTACCTCTCTTCCAAAAGCGATCAAAGTATCTTCCAAAGCCATCCGTTCGGCATTGCAGGAGCCTGTAAACAGTATCGTTGGAGCTGTCCGCAGTACACTGGAACGCTGTCCGCCGGAACTTGCCGGGGATATTATGGATCACGGTATTATTCTTGCCGGAGGTGGTTCCATGCTGAAAGGGCTGGACAGACTTATCCAGGAAGAACTGCACATCAGTGCCCATGTTGCGGAAGATCCTCTGAAAGCCGTTGCAAACGGTACGGGGATCGTTCTTCAGGAAATGGATACGATGGCAAACGATTGATTCGTATCAGGCAAATATATACCAGGTAAGGGCAATGGCTCTGACAGAGCTGTTGAAATATAAATATGACCCGGAGGTATGAGGGATGAAAAACTCCCGTGCCTCCGGGTTTTCTGTGTAAAAAAGCCTTGATTGCATTTTTTATTTTCGGGAAAAGAAAAAAGAGATTGCCGCATCCCTGTAAGGTTTGCGGCAATCTCTTTAATTGCTCTTCTTTTAAAGAAACTTTATTTTATATTCAGCGTTTCTTTTTGGAAGGAATGTGTGCAGATTCGCCATGAACAGCGTGAGCTGCTTCCATCATGGCTTCGCCCAGTGTGGGGTGAGCATGGATGGCTTTGCCCAGTTCTTTGGCGGTACATTCCAGATGCATTGCAGGACATGCTTCAGCAATCAGGTCGGTAGCATGGGGGCCTACAATGTGGATACCCAGGATCTCATCAGTATTGGCATCGGCAATGATCTTGCAGAAACCGGTGGTTTCATTGATGGCAAGAGCTTTTCCAAGTGCGGCAAAGGGGAATTTACCCACTTTTGTTTCAATGCCTTCGGCTTTGCACTGTTCGGCACTCTTACCCACAGAACCCACTTCAGGAGTTGTGAAGATACAGCCGGGAACGATGGAGCCGTCATATTCATTCTTTTTGCCGGTGGCATTGTCAGCGGCGACCACACCCATGGCACTTGCAGCATGTGCAAGCTGGATCTTGCCCACAGCGTCACCAATGGCATAAATGCCGGGGACGTTGGTACGGCAGGTATCATCCACAGGGATCCAGCCTCTTTCGTTGGTCTTGACGCCGGCAGCTTCGATATTGAGACCATCCAGCACGTTTTTACGGCCGATGGAAACAAGCAGATAGTCCGCAGAAACACATTCATCGCCCACTTTACCGCTTACTTTGTCATCATCTGCCACGATGTCGGAAAGAGGTTTGCCATTCATGATGGTAATACCCATTTTGGTCATTTCGGCAGCAACGGTGGAAGCACATTCACGGTCGATGTTGGGCATGATGCTGTCCAGCATTTCCACGATGGTGACTTTTGTACCCAGTTCAGCAAAAAGACAGGCGAATTCGCATCCGATCACACCGCCGCCCAGGATCAGCAGGGATTTGGGGATCTCGGGAATGGAGAGAAGTTCGGTGGAGGTGATCACTCTTTTTCCTCTGGGAACGAATCTGGGAACGAGAGATTCGGAACCGGTGGCGATAATGATCTTTTTACCGGAGATCTGTTCACAGGTACGGGTTTCAGCATCACCGACGCTGATCACGTTGCGGGAAACAAATGCACCCTGGCCTTTGAATACAGTCACACCGGCAGATTTGAGAAGCATACCGATACCGCCGCGGAGGGTGGAAAGGACTTTTTCCTTGCGGGAAAGCATGGCATCCCAGTCGGGGGAGATGTCACCGGAGATCTTCACACCGAATTCCATAGCATGTTTTGCCTTGTGATATACATCCACACCGGCAATCAGGGTTTTGGTGGGGATACAGCCGATATTGAGGCAGGTTCCGCCAAGGTCTTTCTTTTCGATAAGTGCGGTGTTGGCACCATTTTTCGCAGCTCTGATAGCGGCAACATAGCCGCCGGGTCCGCCGCCGATCACGATCACATCAAATTCCTGCATTTTTTACTCCTTGATTTTGAGTGTTGTTATATATGATCCAATGAAAATTTATTTTTTCTTTGTCACGGAAAAATACTTTTTCAGTTTTTTATTGATCTCATCCCTTATGGCAAGGATCTTCTCCTCTCCTTCGGGATAATCTGCCATTCCCAGAGTTCCGCCGCAAAGCCGGACAAGGAACTTCTCCGTTTCCTTTCTGCCCATTTTCGTTTCCAGAAGCTGAAGACTTCTCTGATCCTGCAATGCTTCAAAAAAGACTTCATGCCGTATGGAATCTTCCGGAATACCGTTCTTGCCCGGATAAACCAGAAATCCGTCACCGGCAGGAAAAGTAAAGTCGGAACATACGCTTTTATAGGGATCAATGGGGAAAAGGGAATGGAAAGAGTTATAGAAATTGAATCCCCACTGAAGGAATCCTTCCACACCGTATTTATAGAGGAGCAACCCCATGACCCTGTTACGGGAGGAGGTCATATAGATAAATCTGTTGCTGTATCCGGTACGGGGTACGCAACAATAATATGTCCATCTTTCCGGAACAGAAAGTTTCATAAAATCGTCCAGGTGATTTTCACAGGGAACCGGGATGGTCACAAGTCCCTTCTTATAGAAATCCGCATTGGAAAGAGCATCAAAAACGGGGAAATCGCCCAGATATTTCCGCAGAAGCGTTGCCGCAGTCCCGTAAGTTGCGATATGGGCATCGTTGGGTTCGTCGGAACAGTGGAAATAGACCTTATGTGCATAGCCCTTTCTCTTGATATATGCCGTAAGCCGGGGCAGAAATGCCTGTAAAAATTCCTGATATTCCTTTGAATCACTTTTTGTATCCCAGCCGAAAATACGTTTTTCTTTTCCGTTGACTTCCACCATGATCTTGGGAGCCGCCGCCGCCCCCCACTGGGTGAAAAGGTGGCTCATTTCAAAATATTTTATCCCGCTTTTTTCTGCGAGAAGAAACCATTTTCCCAGAAGGGAAAAGTCAAAGGAATAGCCTTTTCTGTCCTTCTTTACTTTCACCAGCTGAACCGTTTTGCGTTCCCCGCCGGGAGCCGTATCCAGAGGCGGTGTGAAAAGCGGTGTAAGGATCATATTGATCCCGTGATCGGCGGCATTTTTCATAAATGCGCCAACGATCTTCCAGTATTCCTCCGAGAAAACTTCCACATTGTAATAATTGGAAAGACAATCCGTATGGAACCAATGGGTATTTTTCAGCTGCTGGGGAGGAAGAACTGCATCCAGAATTTCAAGAGAAAGCGTTTCAGAAAAACAGAACTCTTTATTTACTTCCGGATCTTTGTCAAAATACCGGAAGGAGATCTTTATATCATATTTTCCGCTTTTACAGTTTTTCGGAATACGCACTGTGACCCAGATGCTCCGCCAGTGATCCCAGACAGAGTTCAGTTTTCCATTGTCCAGTTCACGCAGAATATCCGGATACATCCCGGGAGCAGTTCCCACCACATCCTCATCTATGGCATCCGGCATCCATTCCACAGGCACATTTTCCACACTGCGGAGGGTAATATAACGTTTCAGGACAGATTCCGCTTCCACTGCAACAGGGATACGGTGGGCGTTGGTACGGTATGCTACCTGGAAGGAAAAAACTTCTCCGCGCAAAGCTCCCGCATGATTTTTTACCGTGGAACAGGGTTCCTCTTTCGGGAACACTTTCACAAGGGAACTCAATAATTTTGTTTGAAACTGGATCATGTTTTCTCCTTTTCCTTCATACTGCCACAGGCAGATATTTTCCAACACTCATTAATATAACATAAATACCCTGGAAAAGCAATAGAAAAGAGATTCTTTTCTGATTTTTTATGCTCTTTTTTGTTCTTTTCTGATTTTTTATGAGAAAAACGAACTGTTGCCGTATAACGTCCCCGGTCAACTCCCGCATACCGGCAAAAAAAAGGGGGCAGACCCAATGATCTGCCCCGGTGAGGAAAATACTTATTTACAATTCAATCTTCCGCCTGCAAGGATGATTTTCACATCTTCAGCAGTAAGTTTTGCATTGACTTTGATGGAAGTAACTTTTCCATCTGCGGAAACTGCTTTCACCTCCACAGGGTATTCGCCTTTTTCCAGTTTTTCCCGCAAGTTTTCAATGACAATACTGTCGCCTTCGGCAATTTTGTCATAATCTGCAGGATCGGCAAAAGTGAAAGGTACGATACCGAAGTTCACCAGATTGGCAGCATGGATCCTTTCAATGGAGATGGCAATGAGAACTTTCACACCAAGATACATGGGACAGATCGCCGCGTGTTCCCGGGAAGAGCCCTGACCATAGCTGTCCCTTCCAATGATAACGCCGTGTTTTCCGGCATCTCTTACAGCAACTGCACGCTGTGCAAAGGTGGGTTTACCATCCTCATTGAAGCGTTCAAACACAACTTTTGCATATTCAGGAATATTGCTTCTGTGTTTGAGATGCACCCCGGCAGGCATAATATCATCTGTACTGGTTTTATCGGGAGTCTTGATAAGGGCGATCCCGTCGATCTTATCCGGCAATGCACTGTTGAGCGGAGGTGCGCCGATGGTCTTTTTACGGATGATTTCCACACTCTTGCCGCAGCAGGGGGGAGTGATCATCATGGAATCATCAATAAGGAATTTTTCCGCTTCCGCCACTTCCGGACAATCAAAGGGAAGTTCAGAAGGAGGAGTGATCTTTCCTGTAAGAGCCGCTGCCGCCGCCACTTCCGGGCTTACCAGATATGCCTGATCGCCTTTGGTTCCGGTTCTTCCGGGGAAGTTGCGGTTGAAGGTACGCAAAGTAACAGTATCATTGGCAGGACTCTGGCCCTGACCGATACAGGGACCGCAGCCGCTTTCCAGAATACGGGCTCCGGCGGAAATAATGTCAGCAAGCACACCGTTTCTTGCCAGCATTTCCAATACCTGACGGGAACCGGGAGCAATGGAGAGTGTCACATTATCTGCGATCTTTCTGCCTTTGAGCATGGCTCCCACAATGGAAAGATCCCGGAAACTGCTGTTGGTGCAGGAGCCGATGATGACCTGACCCACTTCAATGCCGGAAAGTTCTTTGATACTTTTGATATTGTCAGGACTGGAGGGGCAGGCGGCAAGAGGTTCAAGAGAACTGAGGTCGATCTCAATGACTCTGTCATATTCCGCATCTGCATCTGCGGCAAGAGCGGTGAAGGATTCCCCTCTTCCCTGTTTTTCCAGAAATTCTTTTGTTCTTTCATCAGAGGGGAACACAGAACAGGTCACACCAAGTTCCGCTCCCATATTGGTAATGGTGGCACGCTGGGGTACGGTAAGTTCCGCTACTCCGGGACCGAAATATTCCACCATACAGCCTACATTGCCTTTGGTACTCAGAATGGAGAGCATTTTGAGAATAATATCCTTGGCGGCGACCCAGGGGGAAAGTTTACCGGTAAGTTTCACTCCGATGATTCTGGGGTAGGCAATACGGAAGGGCTGGCCTGCCATGGCAAGAGCCACATCCAGACCGCCGGCACCGATAGCCATCATACCGATACCGCCGTTGGTGGGGGTATGGGAGTCGGATCCCAGAAGGGTCTTGCCCGGAACGCCGAACCGTTCCAGATGCACCTGATGACAGATTCCGTTTCCGGGACGGGAGAAGATCACGCCTTTGGCGGCGGCAACACTTTGCAGATACAGATGGTCATTACGGTTTTCAGGCCCGTTCTGCATCATGTTGTGATCCACATAGGACACTGAGAGCTCGGTTTTCACTCTGTCGATATTCATTGCTTCCAGTTCCAGATATGCCATTGTTCCTGTGGCGTCCTGGGTAAGGGTCTGGTCTATACGGATGGATACTGCTTCCCCGGGAGTACGGGAGCCGGAAACAATATGATTTTCAAGGATTTTCTGTATAAGTGTATTTTTTGCCATGTTATACCTCTGAAAATTGATCTCATTACTCAAAAAAAAACGGGGTCCGTCTTATGACACCCCGTTTTCTCCATACCCGCATCAAAGACGATGCGACTGTCAGAAAAGATCAGTCGATGGGTTTGGTCTTGGGAAGGCCGCTCAGAACCTTCTGACCCGGTTTCCAACGTCCGTCTGCGGAAAGAAGGTTGATTCTTTCAAAGCGTTTGAGAACGTTTCTTTTCTTACGGATGGTTCCGGAACCTTTCAAACTGGGATGTCTGGACATTTTTTTTCTCCGTTGTTATGTTTATCTGTTTGTGTTTTATTTCTTTTCAACTGACTGTTCTGAATCAAAAATCTTAATTCAGGACCTTTTAATATATCACAGATTTTTTAAAAAGCAAAGGGATAAGGTGAATTTTTATCAAAAATAACCTTTCCCCTGCTGAAAAAAATCCTTTTTTATTTCAGAAGATCCTTTGTTGCTTCTATCCAGGCATCTGCAAGAAGCTGATGTCCGGCGAGTGTGGGATGCACACCGTCACGCAGCCAGAACTCCTGGGGAGCTTTTTCCAGAGCTTTGTCCAGGATACTCTGACAGGGAATGAAGATGGCATTGAATTCTTCTGCAAGTTTCTTTACCACTTTGCGTCTTTCCTCCACTTCCGGCAGCCATTCGGGTGCAACAGCACCGAAGCAGAAGCAGAAGGGTTCCATAAGAACAAGTTTCACTTCCGGCAATACTTCTTTTGTCCAGGTCAGCAGTTCCCGGTACATCTTTTCATATCTGGGGACTTCCACGCCGTTCTGACGGCCGAATTCGTGCCAGGTATCGTTGATCCCGATAAGGATACTGATAAGTTCAGGTTTCAGATTGAGGGCATCGATCTTCCAGCGGCTGTAAAGATCCACCACTCGGTTGCCGCTGATCCCTTTGTTATTGATCTCCCAGGGGCTTTCCGGAGAATCTGTGATAAGGCGGGCGGTTACCAGCTGGGGATACCCTGTTCCCATACCGATCCCCAGAGGGAGATTTTCTTCTCTTGCTCTTCCCACATCTGTGATTGAGTCACCCTGAAACAAAATCTTATTGATCATTTTTTTTCCTTACTGCTTAAAATTTGAAAGAATCAGAAAGACATTCTCTCATCACGCTTTCCAGTTTATCTCTGTTGCCTTGTGCCATTTCGCAGAGAGGCAGACGGTATACTTCTTCGATCTGCCCCAGCATAGCCATGGCTGCTTTCACAGGAATGGGGTTGGATTCGATAAAGAGGGTCTTGAAGAGTTTGAAATATTTTTTGTGAAGAGCAAGTGCAGAGGCAAAATCCCCGGCGGCACAGGCGTCTGTCATTTTTTTGAGTTCTGCCGGAATGATATTGGAGGCAACACTTATGACCCCTTTTGCCCCGACGGACATCATGGGAACTGTGAGGGAATCATCACCGCACATCACCGCAATATCGCAGAGAGAGAGAATTTCGGAAACTCTTTCCACAGAGCCGCCTGCTTCTTTTACTGCCAGCATATTGGTATTCTTTGCCAGTCTGGCAATGGTTTCCGGAGCAATGGCTGTACCGGTTCTGCCGGGAACGTTATACAGCACCACAGGCAGTTTGCAGGTATCTGCCACAAGAGAAAAGTGACGGTACAGACCTTCCTGGGTGGGTTTGTTGTAATAGGGTGTCACCTGAAGCGTGCAGTCCGCACCCACTTCTGCGGCGTGTTTTGTAAGGGCAACAGCTTCTTCTGCACAGTTTGCCCCTGTCCCTGCCATAACTTTGCAGCGGCCTGCGGCACGTTTGACAGTTTCTTCGATGACCTTCATGTGTTCATCTGTATCAAGTGTGGGACTTTCCCCGGTGGTTCCCACAGGAACGACACCATCCACACCACCGGCGATCTGGATCTCCAGAAGTTCGCCAAGTTTCCCGTAATCCACTTTTCCTTCTTTGGTGAAGGGAGTGACCAATGCTGTATAAACGCCACGCATTTCCATCATTTTGTTGCCTTCCTTTCTTTCAAGGTTGCCGTTTATATTTTATTTTCTGTTATTCTCATTTCCCAAAAGAAAGTGTTCCTTCAAAAACCGTTTCCGCCGGTCCTGATAAATACACTCCTTTTAAAATATTACATTCTTCAATAATTTCAATATCAATTTGATCTCCTTTTCTGCAAAAAAGCCGTAATTTTCCCGGCAGGGAGAAAAATTTTCCCAATACAACAGCAGAAGAGGAACAACCTGTCCCGCAGCAGAGCGTTTCATCTTCCACTCCCCGTTCATAGGTACGGATCAGGATTTCCGGAATATTTTTTTCTTTTTCCCCCGTTTCAAAAAAGAGAAAATCCGCATTGACTCCGGCAGGGGCAAAAAGCGGGTGATACCGTAAAAATGCCCCGAATTTTTTTACATCCAGAGTATTCCATTCTTCCCTGTTTTCCAGAACAATAATGGCGTGGGGAACTCCTGCCGCCCCTTTGAAAACCCGGTACTTTTTTCCTTCAAACGCAACAGCATACTCTTTAAATTCCTCCGTTACATCCAGCTGGATCTTTACTCTTTTCCCATATTCATCAAGGATCTCTGTTTCCGCCTCCAATCCTGCGGAAAGAAAACAAACTTTCCTTTCCTTCTGCAAAAGCCCTTTCTGCCAGACAAAGGAAGCGGTACACCGTAATCCGTTACCGCACATGGCGGCACTTCCACCGTCGCTGTTGAAGTAAAACATCTCCCCCATGACAGAAAAATTTTTACTGCGGCGGGATAATGTCCTTACAAGAATAAGTCCATCCCCGCCGATCCCCAGATGCCGGTCACAGAGAAAAGCGATCCTCTCTTTGCTGAAAAACTCTTCCATTTCCCCGTGAGACAATGCAGAAGCGTCGGCAAGAATAAAATCATTGCCTGCCCCGTGCATCTTTGTAAAGGTAAAATCCATATTCATCTCCCGGAAAACAGCAAAATGCCTGATCTTTTACTTTCTCTTTGCCCTGTGTGTTCTTTTTCCTGCGGCAAGAGCTCTTCCCTTGCCGGAACGTACCGGCCCTTCCGAAGGTTTGTGGCCGGCTCTTCTGCCTTTGCCTGCCATACCTTTTTTGATAAAGGGGGAAGTCTTTTTCTTTTTGTCGGAAGAATTCTTCTTCTCTTTTTCCTTTTCCCCATCCTTACCGTTTCCTCTGGCAAGCAGATCGGCAAGAGCCTCCCTGCGGCGTGCCTTCATCAGTACCTGAAGGGGGAATCCTTTGAACTCAAAGGCATTGCGCATATAGTTCTCAATATACAGACGGTAATTTTCCGTAAGGTATTTGGGATTGTTTACAAAAAGGGAGAAGGTGGGGGGTGTATTGCCCAGCATCGTTCCGTAATAGATCTTGAAGGCGTGTCCCCCGACAAGAGGCGGCGCATTTTTTTCCTGGGCATCGGTAATGACACGGTTAAGCATGGAAGTGGTCACTTTCATGCTCATTGTCGCCCTGAGATCTGCAATGAGTGCATACAGTTCATCCAGATTGTAACCGCTTTTTGCGGAAACAAGCAGAAGGGGTGCATATTTCATCCGTGGGAATGTTTCATGCAGTTCCTTCTGGAAGTCCGCAGGCTTTTTCCCTTTGCAGAGGTCGAACTTATTGGCAACGATGATACATCCCTTGCCGGATTCTGTAATCATTCTTGCAATGGTCTTATCCTGGGAGGTGGAACCGCCGTTGGGGGCTTCGATAAGGAACAATACGATATCGCAGGACTCCAACGCCTGTTCCGCACGCATGATGCTGTAATGCTCCACTGCTTCAGAGATCTTGGAGCGTTTCCGCAATCCGGCAGTATCCACCAGAACCGCAGGAACTTTCTCCCCGTTGCAATCCAGTGTGAAATCCACATCCACAGCGTCACGGGTCGTCCCCGCAACGTCGCTGACAATGACCCTCTTTTCCCCCAGCATACGGTTGACCAGAGAGGATTTCCCCACATTGGGGCGGCCAAGAACGGCAATACGCAGAGGTTCCACTTCGTTGGCGATATCATCGGCATTTGCCTGAACCCCTTTCAGAGCTTCAGACATAAGGGCGTCGATACCGGAACGGTGCAGGCAGCTTACGGCAAAAAGTTTTTTGAATCCCAATATACTGAACTCTGCGGCACATTCTGCTGTACTCATATTATCCGCTTTATTTACAACAACGATGATCTTTTTGCCGGAGGCACGCAATCTTGCGGCGATACTTTTATCCAGTTCCGTAAGTCCGGCAGTGACATCCA
The DNA here is from genome assembly GCA_045612485.1 of Victivallales bacterium. GTDB lineage: Bacteria > Verrucomicrobiota > Lentisphaeria > Victivallales > UBA1829 > RGIG5327. Next base: position 28,643 of record JAZKZE010000166.1, read on the forward strand.
CAACAAAAAATACAGTATCAGCAGACTCCACTGCTGTTTCCACCTGAGCTTCGATACTGCTGTCCCAGAAATCCACTTTTTTCTTTTCCCCGGAAAACATTCCCAGTCCCCCGGTATCAATAAGATTGAATCTTCTGCCGTCTCTCACTCCGGTGGAAACCACCCGGTCACGGGTGACTCCGCTGTCAAAGTGTACGATGGCAAGACGTTTGCGCAATATGGCATTGAAGAGGGAGGATTTCCCTACATTGGGACGTCCCACAATGGCAATTACAGGAAGAGAAGGTCTGTCTTCTTCAAAAGAAGCAGTTTTTCCGCTTTCCGCGATCTCCTGTTCCCGCATATTCTGTTCAAGTATGTGCTGATCCTGGATCTCCTGCAGAGATCTCCGTCCTGTCTTTTTTTCATTCATGTTCTTTCTCCTTTTTTCCGCTTGCTTCTTCCTGTTCCATCAGAGAAAAAGCAAGGGAAAGGATCACATCACAGATCCTTTCCCCGCTGTTGTGTGTTACCGGAAAATAATCTTATGCCTTGATGTCCAGAAGTTCTTCAATGGCTTTATCAAAGTTGTCTTTGAAGATCTCTGCACGGCGGAAGAGGGAAGAAGCCTTTTCCGCAATATTTTCCATGCCGCCGGCAAGTTCTGCAAGAGTGTCTTCCAGAGCAATGTCGCCGACTTCATCTATGCTTTCCGCATCCAGCATCACAGGAACGCCTTCTGCTGTGGTGGGGGTCACAAAGAATTCCCCGCCCTGATCTTCACCATCGGCGCCCACAGTTTCACTGATGTATGTTTCCCCGGAGACCATACCGCCCAGATCAAATCTTTCGGTAAGACGGAATCCGGAATTCATTCCTTCATAGATATTGCCGGAGAAACCGTCGATACCGGAAACACTTACAGGTACATCTTCTGCGATACCGGAGGGCAGGGAGGCTACTACAGCATCATATTCGCTCCAGCTGTAGTAATCCAGAGTTCCGTCATAGGCGGAATTGATAAAGGCATCGTTCAGACCGGGACCGTAATCCACGGTATAGCTGCCGTTCCAGTATGCGCCGATACCGGGCATGACGATGTACTGTTCATGGACATATCTTACGACAGTTCCATTCACAGGGGAGGCGACCGTAATGGTCTTCCAGGACTGGTTCACTACAGGATCGTAGTAATTGCCGTCTGTGATAAGTTCATCATCATACTGATCAGAGTAGGCGATATTGAGAGATCCGTCTGCATTTACCGAGTACCGCACGAATACACCGCGCTGGGAAGCAATGGAGGAAACCGGTACAAGCATACCTTCCCCGTTGACCTTTGTATTGCCGAAGGCGGAAGTATAGCTCCAGCCGCTCTGTACCTGATCGCTGTACTGATACAGGGCATTTCCGCTTACCACAGAGTATGCGGCATATACGGTACCGGCTGCAACAGGAGCAGCGGCATCATCTGTTACTGTGATACTGTTGACGATATAGATATTTGCCCCGGTGATCAGACTTCCGGAAGTTTCAGAGGCGGAAGCCACAGTGGAGTTCAGAATATAGACGTCTTTATCAGAAACGACTTTCACCACTCCGTCGCCTTCTGTATCCGCAAGTGTGGAGGAGATGACGGTGATATATCCCTCTGCGGACAGCAGGGCATTTCCTTTGTTGTTTGCCATGGAAACTTCATTGAGTGTGAGGTTTCCGGTGGAACGGATGATCTGGCGGGCACTGTTACCGGATACCGTGCTGTTTGCAATACAGACTGCATCTGCAAGTACCACAGAAAGGGTTGCAGTATTGCCGGAAACGGTACTTCCGGAGATACTCACATTTTCCCCGACGATTACTGCCGCTTCAGGGGTATTGCCGGAAATGGTGCTGTTACTTATTGTAACATCCTTTTCCGCATATACCGCAGTAAGTCCGGAGATATTGTCAACGATACTGCTGCCGCTCATATTCAGGGAACCTGCGGCATCCAGTATTCCGCCGTTTTCGCCCACGGCGTTGCCGGAAACGGTGCTTCCGGAGATGTTGAGATCGCCTCCGGCAAGAATGATACTGGCATTGTCATTTACTGTAGCATTCTTTGCAAAGGTACTTCCGCTTACGGTCACAGAACCGTCCGCAGTTACGATGGCTGCTGTTGCGGCATTATTGGTGAAGCTGGAGTTTGCCGTATTCAGGTTTCCTGCGGCATAAACGATGGCTTCACCGCTGTAGTTGGTATCAAATGCAGCATCCGTGATCCGGATATCCTTTCTTGCGGAGATCAGACTGCCCTGAACCGCACTGTTACCGGTAAAGGTTCCGCTGCTGATATTGACAGATTCGCCGGATTCAACAAGACTGTTGGCGGTATTGTTTGTAAAGGTACTGCCGGAGACACTTATTGTGCCATCTGCATAAATGACAGAACCTGTGGTCATATTTCCGGAGAAGGTACTTCCGGAGATACTTATGTCTTCCGTACTGTAAATGATACTGTCGCCTTCCACTGTATTATTGCTGAAGGTGCTTCCGCTTACAACAAGGGAACCGGTATTGAAGATAACTCCGCCGTATTCCGCATCATTATTGCTGAATGTGCTTCCATTTACAGAAAGAGTTCCTTCATTGTAGATGGCTCCGCCTTCCATTACGGCAGTATTATTGCTGAACAGTCCTCCATTGACAGTCAATGTTCCGGTATTGTAAATTGCACCGCCCAGAGCAGACTGTCCGTTGAGCATATTCACATCGTTTACGGTTGCAAGTCCTCTTTCGGTTACTTCAAAAATACCTCTGCCGCCGGTAAGGTCATTATAGTTGTTCATACCGTCAAGAGTGAGGTTGTTGATGTTTACGCCGGATGTGTTGACAACGATCATTGCCTCATCCAGTACCCCGGAAGCAGAAAGGACATTATTACTGCCTGCGATATTCAGGGAACCATTGATGTACAACGTGTGATCCAGAATGATATCGCCCTGATTTGCCAAACCGTCTGCAAAGACGATGGTGTAGGTAAATCCGGTCTGTTCGTGGAGTTTTTCCGCATACTTCACTGCTTCCCGCAGAGAAATATCGGCATTGCCGTTCATTTCGTCGGCAGTGGTGGTCACAACGATATTGTTCTGTACCGCAGTTTCCGCATAGGCTCTGGAATATGCTCCGATATAGAGATTGCTCTGACCGATATAACGGTGGCTTCCGTTTCCGGATACAGAGATCTCGCCGATGGCATCATATTTTATATTTTCCTGATAGTACTGGGAAAGGACGTTTCCATCCATATCCATCCACTGTCCGTTTACGGTATGTTTGAGAGCGATCGCCCGGTTGCCGTCAAGATCGGTATAAACCGCCGTGATCACACCGGATTCCGCAGCACCGTTGCCGGGGTTGGTGACAGGTACATAAGTATCTGCATCCAGAACCAGACTGCCGTCTGCATTATACAGGAAGGAATACTTACCGTATTCTCCGGTAGCGGAGTTGACGACCTGAACGACTACACTTTCATCGGTTGTGTCCACTTCTGTGGAGATAAGAGTGTTGAGGATATAAATATTACCTGCGGAAGTTGAGGTTTCGGTTTCAGAAACCTTTTCCACGGAGAACAGGTTTGTGGAGTAATCCAGCAGACGGTTTCCGTTATTGTCATAGACATATTTTCCTTCTTCAGTCATCTGATAACCCACAGCATTGTTTACAATACTGGAGTTGACAACAAAGACTTTTCCGTCCCAGATTTCTGATTCTTCACCCATATCGGAAACTGCAAGCAATCCGAACAGAGCTTCTGCAAAGTTGTTATAAACGGATGCGTTGACAAGAGTGAACTCATCCGTGATATTGAAGAGATCTTCTGTAAGGACTTTCTTTTCAGTTTCATCATAAATACCGCTGTCTTTCACTACAGTATTGATGAAAGTGGTCTTTCCTTCAAACTGGTCGAGAACAGCTCCTCTTACAGCTTCCATTCCTTCAATGATGATATTGCTGTTTGTGTCCCCGATAACGGAAACAGCATCTTCCCCGTACTGGAGGAGGAATCCGCCGCCGGTACTTGCAATACCGTTACGGAAAGTGATATTTCCGGTAACATTCACTGTTCCGCTGATGGAAGCGATGATACCGCCGAGATCAACGGGGGAAACTGTATTACCGGTATAGGTTCCTGTGCCGTTGATGGCAAGAGAACCGCCGAGGACGAGGAAAACACCGCCGATATTACCGCCGAAACTGTCAGCATAAGTTCCGGTACCTGCGGTAACACTGATGTCTTTGAATTCTGCATTTCCTGTTTCCCCGATGACAACCGTACTGCCGGAGATGCGAGAACCGTCAATGGTAATATTGGTATTGCTGTTGTTGTAGATATGATCAACACCGTTGATGGTAACACTTCCGCCGTCGATTCCGATACCGCCGAGCGCGCTGTCCAGAGTAATGGTCACATCGCCATGTCCCAGGTCTTTGGCACTGAAATATACATTTCCGTCGCCATAGGTCATTGCGTAAGTAATGGCTTCACGCAAGCTGATAAGTCCGTCTGTATTATCTATAACGTCCTGATTTGTTGTCACCACATTGCTGCCCTGTTCGATGGTGGGATCGGGTTCTGGTCCGGGGCCGGGTCCGGGTTCAGGTTCAGGAGAAGGTTTCATGGGGGAACCGGGAACAGTGGCACCCACAACGATATTGTTGTCTTCGTCGGGAATACGGCTGTGACCATCCTTGTCTGCCGGAACGAGACTTCCGGTAAGGCTGCCTGTTGCTGTTCCGCTGGTGTAACCGGAGATACTGCCGTTGCTGTCTCTTGTGATCGCTACCAGCACACCGCCGGAAAGAGCCGGGGAGTTGGCAGAAAGAGCAAAGGAATTGGTGCTGTCGGCAAAATAAGTTGTCCCCAGGAAGGTGTAGAGGCTTCCCAGCATATCACTGTTTGCCTTGGCATGATTCAGCCAATCCGCTGCATTTTCTTTATCCTGGCGGTTTTCCCCGATGATATTGTCGTCTTTATCAACGCCAATCAATGTTCCGCCGCTTTCCTGATAATTTATTCCCATTTCTTCTGCTGTAAGAGTATGGGTGCTTCTGTTTACATCGGAAAGGAGTCCGTCATTGACCAGAATGGAGTTGACTAAAGTTACGGTACCTGCCTGAATATCCATACCGTTATGGTTGAACGCAATGGTACTGTCAAGAATATGGGCGTCACCGGAAACGTTGATGAATCCCCAGGAGGAGTTATCCACGATCTGGGAGTTGACCATATACATCTTTCCGGCATTTTCGATACCGTTTACGCTGTCTTTCACGGTGGCATTGATCATGGTGAGATTGCCTTTGTTCTGAATGGCAGTACCCTTGAAAGAACTGATATAAGCGTAATTGGTGGGATAAAGAGTTAAATCTTTATTGGGATTGTCCTTCTGGTATTCTATTGCAGCTGCCATGACAGCATCTGCTTCATCCACAGAGTAATTTCCTGCTGCAAAAATCACATTTCCTTTTGCATCAAGAATATCCTGCTTCAATGTGTAGGTATTCTCGATAATAAGAGTACCGTTATTGATGATGGCGTATGTTTCGTTTTCCGGAGAAGTGACTGTCAGGTTCAGGAATGTTTCTGTTCCGGTCACTCTGTAGGGTGAACCGCTTATGGTCATTCCGCCGGAGGAAAGGATATTGCCCTGATCATCTGTTATATTCAATCCTTCCAGAGTAAGGGTATCTTTATTTTCCACCCCGGAAGCATTGATCACACAGCTGAAGGAGAGATGAGCATCAGAAACTCTGGCAACATTTTCCCCATTGACGGTATTCACAAATGTGGCAGTATCCGCCGGTTCGCAAGAGATACACCAACCCGGCCAGTTCCCGCTCTTGGGATTAGCTGCATCCTTGATTCCCACATTCTGTACGGAATACAGATAGTTTTCAAAGGAGGAAACATTGGTCACGGTTGCTTTGGCCTCATTGTAGAGAGCAGTGGTGGAGTAAAGTTCCACATGGGAAAGTCTGATTTCCGCATTATCCACGGTAACGGTGGCATTGGTGTATGCTGAACCGTAAACGGCGTGGGTGATCAGGGGGCTGCTACCCGTAATCGTGTGGGTTGACGGTTCAAAAGTCTGTTCACCGATCTGCACGTCCCCTTCAACGAGGTCAACGGTCCAGGAGGCAGGAATAGCAGCAGGACTAATGGAACCTTTTGTCGAGTATTCATCATAAGAAGATATCTTTATCGTGTAAGTAGCTGTTGCGGTAGGACTTGTTGCAATATGGATGACCTGTGCCGCTGCCGCTACAGTATAGTTGGCAATGGCAATGGCCTTATCCACCTCCGGAATAGCCGAATCATCAAAAGGTCTGAAAAGTTTATCCAGAGAAGAACCGGCAACAACTGTAATATCCAGATCATTGGTTATCAGGGCGGTGTTCTCATTACTGAATTCCACTGTTCCTGTATTCCGGATCCCGAAAGCAGTACCGGCAACAGCAGTGATATCGTTAAGGGTGACTCTTCCCTGACGGATGGTAATGTCTATGGATGAGGAAGAAGCTTCTTTATAAGCCATCTCAAGATTATCCAATCCGGAATACGTACCGATCAAAGCTCCGCCATCCATACTGAATATCCCGCCGATGTTGGTCACCGCAACAGACTGGGCATTGGTATTGAGAATATTGATCCCGTTCATAGTCATGTTACCGCTGCGATTTACCACACCGGCATTTTTTACATTGGAATCCACTACTTCGGTGAGCGCTCCATACTCCACAAACATGGTGACATTTCCGTAATCATCCGTAAGTTTGATCGGATTGCCGTTTACATCCTGGAGAGTAACGATTTGACCGTCGATCTCCATTTCCGTGGAAATGGCTTTTTCAATGGTGAAGTAAGCAGAAATCTGCTCACCGATCTTATACGTATAGTGTGTATTGTCAATATTTTCAATGGAAACAGCGTGTTCTTCATTTACACCAAGTCCGATATAATTTTCAATTGTGATACGGGCATGGTTGGTAAAGTCATAGGAAACATCCGCAGAGAAGTGTACTCTGTTGTCGTACTCTCTGTCCACAAGAGTATCAATGCCATCCATGGAATGGAATATGTTGGCTCTTGCATCTGTTGCGGCTCTTCCGAAGAATATTTCGCCGTCCAGACCGGAACCCTGATTGGATTTGCCGTAAAGATTGACAATGGTGGAATTGTCATTTCCAGTCCAGTTCAGCAGATTGCTTGTTGCATCATATACAGAGAAAATACTCTGCTCATAGCTGCCTGTCACATGGATCTGGGAACCGTCATTTACAAGATCTTTTACAGAAACATCGTTCAGAAGGTTTGTTGCTGTCCCGTAACTGTAAAGGTAAGACTTTGCTTCCGTTCCTTTCCCCACGATTGTTACCTGATCCAGATCGGAAAGAACGATATTCTGTCCTTCTTCAGCAGTACCTACTGTATTGAAGCTGCCGTACAGAAGAAGCACAGGAACATCTGTATAGGTGTATTGTGTGGTACTTCCCACCCAGGCGTCATTTCCGGCAGAAATAGAACCGGTGTAATGCAAATATGCCTGACCGTAGTTTCCTACAGCATTGGTATTGTTTACATTGGTACTGTTTGTATTGATGTTCTTTCCGCTGATACCCGGAATGATATAATCCGAGATCAATTTTTCCGGGTTATTCTGGTAATCCGCCCAATTTATCCCTCTGGAAGCAAAAAAGGCATCCAGAGATTCCTGATCGGTGTAGGCATCCCCTGTCACATGATATTCCAAAAGTCCGTTTACATCATTTTTGATACCGTAAACGGCATCTCTTCCGGCGGCAAGAACAAAGGAGTTTTCAAAGTAGGCACTGCCATTATTTACCACAGAATAAACCTCTTCATCTCCGCCGTTAAGCGTGATCCTGCCGTCATCCACCACCAGATTGGCAGAGGAAAGTTGATCGGATTCGCTGAGTTGCTGCATGATGCTGCCGGAAACAGCATTTGCCGCATTGCGGCTCTCATTGTAAACGGCAATACTCTTATCGTTTTCATCCACGGAACTTCTGACGGAAGTCATGCTTATATCAGAGTCCTTGATATACATGGCTCCTTCCACATTCCAGAGTGCATAAGCATCCGCAGCTCTGCTTACGGGAGATGCAGCTGTTCCCAGACTGAATACAATATCGGAACCGGTGATATTCACCACGGCATTTGCCCCGTCATTTTTGATCCCGTATGTATTGTATCTTTCAATGGAAGAAAATTTACCCAGAGATTCGCGGGTGAAAGTTACCTGTGCATTGTCAATATTCAATGTCCCCGCATTGGTAATACCCGTTCCCTTGTAGGTTACGCCGTTATTCATGGTGTAGGCATTGTAAGAAAGGAACTTATAGTTGGCAGTCACCCCGTTACCGGAGAAAGAAACTTCCGCATCCTTATTGATATTCACAGTTCCGCCGTCAGCAATTTCGATACCCACATTTTTGAACTGGTAATCCATTGAGGTTCCGCCGTCGTTCAAATTCAGAGTGACAGAGCTGCCTACGATAATGTTGGCAAGAGTCGCCTCACTGTTGAGGCTGTACCCCTCCACTGTGGAAAGGGCGGAAGGTTTTGAGGTGAAAGTAATAGGTGTATCCAGTACGATCGTTGTCTGACCATAAAGGGCAATGAGCTTATCTGCACTCAATGTAAGAGCTTCCGCAGCGGTTACCACATTATTCTGCTGACGGAATGTATTACTTTCAGCATAAGTATAGGGATTGAGAGCGATCGCCACACCGGTATCAAGGACAAGTCCGCCCAAACCATGATTTGCCAGACTGCCCAAAGCCTCATTGACTGTAGTGAAAACAAGTCCGGATGCATTTGTTTCACCGGACACGGTGAGGAGAAGCATGTTGATGACACCGTTATTGGTGACGGAAGCAATATCCTTCACGTTGTAAAGGTCGCCGATTACACCATCGTTAACGAGCTTGCCACTTACATTACCCAGCTCATCAATCGTACCGAATGTGGTATTTGTCAGATTCCCGGACACAGAACGGATCTCTTTTATTGTCCCTTTGTTTTCTACATTTCCGCCTACATCAAAGATCACACCGACGGAACCTTCGTTTTCCAAAGCTCCCGCGGTGATACGCAAGGCAACACTTGTTTCAACTGTCCCGGTGTTTTCAAGATCACCGGTGAGATTCAGTACAGCACTGTCACCGATCCCTGCGATCTTACCGGCATTGCTGATACCGTTCTGCGCAGTCAGATTGGCTGTCTGCCGGATATTGAGTATACTTTTTGCAGCAATATTGATGGCATCTGTAACCGTAAGATTACCGCCTTCCAGTGTGCCGCCCAGACCGTTCAGAGTGAGAGTCTTCAAGGTCCCGTTGCCATTGAGTGTACCGTTATTGAGAATGATCGTATCATCGGTGTAGGCGAAAGGATTTACAACCGTAAGAACACCGCCGTTATTTACGGTAAGAATAACTGTGCCGCCGTTATCCCCCAGATTTGCAACTGTAAGCGCATGATTGTCGATCACTGCTTTATCGCCTGTGATGTTAAGAGTATCCAGTGTTCCGCCGGAACCGCTTAATTCTCCTTCAAGATTTACAGTGGCATGGAGAGTCACTCCGTCAGAAAGCACAAGATCGTTGTTTGCCGCAACATTCACAGCTTTTGCAACACTTACGATCCTTCCCTGGAGACTGCCTTCACCGTTGATCAACAGGGTATCTATTTGTCCTTCTGCACTGAGTGTACCGCCGGCAAGGGAGATCGTATCATTGCTGTAATCAAAAACATTGGCAACATTTACTATCGCGCCGGTACCGATATTCAGCTTGACACTTCCGCCATCATCTGTGAGAGATCCCACATTAAGTGTGCCTCCGGTGATCAGAGTTGTTGCATTCTGAGTAACGTTAAGATCATTGACGGAACTTGTTCCGGAAACTTCCAGTGAGCCGTGGAAAAGGAGTTTACCGTCAATTCCGGCATTGTTCAAAGTCAGAATATCCGTATCCTCAAGCATAACGTCATTCTTAACTTCGAGTGTTCCGTTTTTGAGGGTTACTGTATCCTGCTGACCATTATGTGTTCCCAGAATCAGATTGTTTACAGTACCGCTTCCACTGAATACTGTATTACTGTCCAGCTTGATCGTTCCGGAGCCGTAATTTACAGTACTGCCGACAGTTACCTGACTGTCTTCCGTAACAAAAAGAGTTCCAGCCATTCCGGCATCGCTGAGAGTATAATCTACCGTAAGCAGAGTGCCGCCGGTAATTGTTGCTGTTCCTTCTGTTGCGATATTCAGATTCCATACTGCACTTTTAAGGGTTTTGTCAGTCAGAGTGTTGGTAAGTTTTGCTCCGTTTCCCAAGCCCAGTGTACCATCAATTCCGGAATTATTCATGATGATGGTGTCATTGTCGCTGACTGCAACAATACCTTCAAGAGCAATATCCTGATCCCCTGCAACAGAACCAAGCTGGAGAACTATTGTATCACTATTCCCGGGACTTCCCACATACATCGTATTTTCGAATGTGTAGGTAAATGCTTTCCCTGTATTGGAAACAAATACGACCTCACCGCCGGAAAGACCATCATCCAGAAGATAAATCGGTCCGGTATAACTTTCTGTAACGTCGCTCATCAATGTAATAACATCACGCTCATACAGATACCCGGGAGTTTGTTTAGTTTGCGTCCAGTAATCATTCAGGTCTTTGTACTTTCCTCCGGTACCTATGGTAATATCCGCAAGCTCATTATTCCATTCATCGGAAACGGTGATGGAGTCAGTTTCCACGCTTCCGATGGTATATTCCAAATTCCAGTTTGCCCCGTATGCTGAGGAGCCGGTGCTGTCAACAGATGCGGCAATATCCGCTCCGGTGGCATCTGCCATTTCCTGAAGAAATGCCTGACCGTTTTCTGCCGCAGCAGTATCGCAGCCGTAGATCATAATATCAGCGTCTTCAGCAAGATGATCCTTCATGGGGGCAAAATATTCCCCTTCTGTTATATGTCTGGTGCCAACCAGGATCCCGGTTTCGTCCCCGTGGGTCACAAAGTGGACGGCATCGTAATCATAATCTTTTTCCGCCATGAATGCGGCAATATCCGCCATGGGATCGGCAGAGGTGGAATCCAGAACGAGAATGTCTTTGCCTTCTCCCGCTTCTTCTATGATGATATCTGTACCGTAAGTATTGGAATTGATGATGAGAAGTTCATGTCTGTCGGTTTCTGTATTCTCATTAATAGCATCCGCAATATTTTCCGCGGCCGCAGCAGGAGCTGTCCCGTCAATGGTAAACTCAATATCCACATTGCTGTCGATCACAAGTGCGGAAGGATCGGAAAGATCAAGTACCACTTCCCCGTTATTGCCCGCTTCCGCAAGAAGTCCGTCCGCAGCACTTGCTTCCGGTGCATCGAAAGCAGCACCTGCAACAGGATCCAGAACAACATCGTCAGAAGCATCATCTTCCGCTTCAAGGCCGTCAGCTTTTTCACCATTTTCACGCACAACACCTTCGTCGGCAATATTTGCCCCGTCAGGCCCGGCGGCAAGAGCCGCTTCCAAAGCACTTTTATCAATGGCATCTATCGCTCTTTCCCCGGCAGGAACATCTCCTTTTTCCCCGGAAGAATCCTGTACATCTGCTTCCGCGTCATTATCCGCATCGGCTGCCGCTTCATTCATCGCTGCCAGTGCCGCGATCTCAGGAGCTGCCGCAGCTTCAAAAAGCACTCTTTCTTCCAGTTTGATGATTCCGGTACTTTTTCTTTTCTTCATCATAAGAATACCTGTCCTTTCTCACAACAGATTTTATTTTTTTACAAAAACACAGAACAACTCCGGGGTACCCCATGCCTTTTTCCACTCAAAAGCGGAAACACACAGTGTACCCTGACTCTGTTCTGTATTTTTGTAACTCTTCAACATTCTACACCTCTTCTCACAGCCTCAGTACACAAGGTCTGAAAGAAGTGAAATACCTTTTTTTACGGCTCACCGCGATCTTGCGCAAGCAGAAAGAAAACGCCCGGGAAAGAGTTTTGCAGACACTTGCAGATACGGTGACAGTCAATTCATAAACGCCCGGGAGAGCGTTATTTAATACATAATGGGAGAAATTTTCCACATAGACAGAGATCATCCTCCCCAGTTCAACGGGGGCGGCGGGAATATAGAAAAAATGATTCTGCATGGAGGTGCACGCAGAAGGAATGGCGAGATGTATATCGCCGCAAGTAGAGTCATTCAGCAGATACATTTCCTCTGCGGCGTTTTCCGCCGTGAGAAAAAGAGCCGAAAAATCTGAAGAATATTCAGGTTTCCAATACATTTTTCACTTTCCCGGGTGTTATTTCTGAAACAAATCCATGTTCCGTCAGCTGATAACATATAACAATATTCCTCAAATTTCAAACTCAAAAATAATTTTTTTCCGTTTTTTTATGACAAAAGCAATAAAAATGCTGTAAAATATTCTCTGTTTGAATAAATAATGAAAAAAACTTTTCCCGGCGGTTGAAAAATAAAGCAGGAAGATATACATTAATAAATAATAATGTTCGCAAAAATCAGAAAATCAGAAAAAACATACAAAACAACCGAAAGGAAAAAAGAATGGTTATCAGAAGAATGAACAACGTGCTGGTCAAGCACAACAAAATACTCTTCGGACTTTTCTCCATTATCATCATCGTAGCATTTGTCTGGTTCTTCACTCCCGGAGTGGATGGCTCCATGTTCTTCGGTGGTCCCGCCTCCGACAGCAGCATCGTAGCCCGTGCCGCCGGAAAAGAACTTACACTCAAAGAGTACAGAAACGCCATGAAGAAACAGGCGATCGTGCTGGCACTCAGCTACAATACCACTCCCGCAGCTTTCCAGGATCTTTCCAATGACCAGATCTTTGCCGGTATCGTTCTTGCTGTTGCCGCCGAAAAATACGGTCTTACTGCATCGGATAAGGAAGTGGTCGATTTTATCAAAAGACTTCCCCAGTTCAAAGGTGCCAAAGGGGAATTTGATAATGCTAAATATTCCCTTTATGTTGAACAGCAGCTTGCACCCCTCAATATGGGTGCAAAGGATCTGGAAGAAGCCATCCGCAGTACTCTTGCCACCGAAAAACTCGGCAGAATGCTGGAAAGTACCGTTGTTACAGAAGATGAGATCGCCTGTTTTCAGGATCTTACCATGGAAAAGACTTTTGCAAGAATGATCCGGTTTGACGCCGCTGACTACAAAGATCAGGTGAAGGTCACCGAAAAAGAGATCAAGGATTACTATACAGCCAACAGTAAAACTCTTCTCACTGAACCCCAGATCCGCGGACTTTATGTCAAGTTCCCCTATGCTGTTTATGCTGCCAAAAATCCTGTGAAGGATGCAGAAGCAAAAAAATATTATGATGCCAATAAACTTGATTATATCAAGGACGGTAAAGAACAGAGCTTTGCCAAAGTGAAAGCTGCCATCATCAGAAAACTTTCTGCTGAAAAAGCGGAAGCCGCCGCTATGGAAGCAGCCAGAAACTTCAGAGAAAAACTTTACAAGATCTCCGGGGAAGCGGAAGACGGTGTAAGCCAGATCGCTTATTTCAAAAAGTTCGCCGCGGAAGGTAAACTTGTTCTCATGGATACCGCCTGGCTCAAGAGAAATTCCATTGAAGTACAGAAGACAGGTAAGGAACCTATGCTTGTTTCCGCCCTCTTCGGTACCTCTGTCCGTTATCCTGTTACCAAGAGTGTAAGAGGAAATACAGGAGCATTTGTTGCCTGCGTAACTGAACGCAAAGAAGCAAAAACAGCAGACTACAAAGATGTGAAAGAAGAGATCAGAACTCAGCTTGCTGCAAGAAAAGCCCGTCAGAAAGCTGCGGAAAGCATGAGAGCATACGCTGCAAAAATCGCCGCAAGCAAAAATCCTGCTGCGGAAGTTGCCAAAGCTCTTGCAGGGACAAAAGGCAAAGTTACTGCTCTGCCTGTATTCTCCTACGATACTCTCAATGAGTTCAATAAAGACAACGTTCCTGCCAAATTTGTGGCAATGAACCTCATTCCCGGTACTGCCACCAATACTCTTTCCAAAGCCGGTGATCTCCCCGACGGCGGTCAGATTGCCGTATTCGTGGACAGAAGAGTTCAGCCCACCGCCGCTGAAAAAGCCAAAGACAAAGCTGGCAAAAAAGAACTCTATGAACAGATGAAAAAATCTTCCTCCGTTTCCGGTTTGCAGAGTTGGATCTTCTCCAACAGTGCAAATATGATGAAACAGCAGGAAAATGCCCGGTAATATAATTTGAAAGACAAAGGAGTCATCATGTCCGGAAATACACATTCCACTTATAAAGCCGCCGGGGTCGATATTGACCTTGCCACCTCTCTTCTCAAAGATCTGAAACCCAAACTTGCCCAGGCACGCAGACCGGAAATGCTTGCCCCCATCGGCGGGTTCGGCGGACTTTTCCAGATTGACCTTGCCAAATGGAAAAATCCTGTTATGGTGGCAAGTATAGACGGTGTCGGTACCAAACTTATGGTAGCGGCAATGGCACAGGATTTCACAACCGTGGGCTATGACATCGTCAATCACTGTATCAACGATATTTCTGTGCAGGGTGCGGAACCTGTCTATTTCCTTGATTATATAGGGATCGGCAAACTGCGCAATCCCATTTATGCGGATGTTCTGAGCGGCATTGCAGATGCCTGCAAAAACGCAAACTGCGCTCTGCTCGGCGGGGAAACAGCGGAAATGCCCGGTATGTACGGCAATGATTTCGACCTTGTTGGGATCATTACCGGTATGGTGGAAAAAGACAAGATCATTACCGGTGAAAATATCAGACCCGGTCATGTTGCCATTGCTCTTCCCTCCAGCGGACTGCACACCAATGGATTCAGTCTTGCAAGAAAAGTTCTTTTTGAAGTTGCCGGTTTTGACGTCAACAGCACTCCTGAATGTTTGAAAGGGGAAACAGTCGGTCAGGCTCTTCTCAAGCCTCATGTGTGCTACTGGAAAGCGGTGAAAGCTCTTATGGATTCCCCCGCAGTATCTCTGGACGGGGTTGCCCATATCACCGGCGGCGGACTTATTGACAATGTGCCCCGTATCCTCCCCAAAGATGTGGATGCAGTCTTTGAAAGTTCTGCTATCAAAAATCCCGCCCCCATCTTTGATCTTATCGTGGAAAAAGGCAATATTGAAAAACAGGAAGCCTACCATGTGTTCAACATGGGCGTGGGAATGGTGTTCTTCGTACCTGCCGACCAGGAAGCTGAAACCATGAAGCTGTGCAAAGAAGCAGGATTCGATCCTTTTGTATGCGGCAGGATCGTGGAAGGGTCCGGCAAATCCATCGTAAAGTAAGAGGTTGAGGTAAAATGCTTACATTTCTCTGCGGGATCGTCCTTGCGGCGATCCTCTATACGGTGGTTGTTTACTGTGCCGGTCTTTCCTTTATATGGGGGATCGTGTTTGCCGTTCTCGGTCTGATCTGTGTAAACATTACCGTAGCTCTTATACTCAAGGGGATGACGGCAAAGGTAAATAATCTTATTCAGCAGATCATGCTGGATACCCGTCATAAGATAGAGGTCATGCAGAATCAGTTCATGCGGCGTCCCGGAGGCAGTCAGAAACAGATGATGAGTGCCTTTGAGAGAGTGCAGAACGAAGGTTTGCGGAAGGCTCTGGAAGCGTGCAGTAACTTTGATAAGTTCAATAAATGGAGTCCGCTTCTGGATAAACAAACCAATGCCATGCGTGCCATGTTTTCTTTCCAGCTGAAAGAGTATGACAAGACGGATGAGTATCTGAAAAAGGCTCTTCTCATGGATCCGCAGACCATTTCCATCAAACTTGTCCGTATGTACAAGAGCAATGCCTCTTTGGAGGAGATGGCAAAATTCTACAGAAAGAAATGCGCCTCCATCAAAGGGGAAAACTGTATTCTGCCTGTGGCTCTTTACAGCTGGATCCTTATGAAAATGGATAAGAAAGATGAAGCCTTCAAAGTCCTTTCCGACGCAAAAAAGAAAACGGATAATGAAGTGATCGTCAGCAACTGGGAAGCTCTGGCAAATGATAAAGCAAAGAGTTTTTCCAATGCGGGGCTTGGTGAATTGTGGTATGCCATGGGGCTGGAAGAAATGAAGATGCCCAAAGTGCGTCAGCAGTATCAGTACCGCAGATAATTTTTTCATAACTTTGCAGGGGGGGGAACCAAATG
Source organism: Victivallales bacterium (assembly GCA_045612485.1). GTDB lineage: Bacteria > Verrucomicrobiota > Lentisphaeria > Victivallales > UBA1829 > RGIG5327. Next base: position 44,900 of record JAZKZE010000166.1, read on the forward strand.
GTTCTGTCCCCCCTTTTTTTAGACTTTTTCCGGAGATTTTTAATATGCAAATGGATGATTTTTCTGTAAGGATCCTTGATTTTCCTCTTCTTTCCTCTACCAACACCTATGCAAAAGAAAACATTGCTTTTCTGGATGACTGCACACTTATAGCAGCGGAAGAACAGAGTGCGGGAAGAGGGCGTAACGGAAGAAGCTGGATCTCTCCGGGGAAAGAAGAGAATATTTACTGTTCTTTTGTGATGAAACAGATAAACGATCCCTTCCGGGCTACCATCGTATCCTCTCTTGCGGTGCTTTCGTTATTGGAAAAACATATTCCCGGCGGAGATATTTTTATCAAGTGGCCCAATGATATTTTTGCCGGGGATGCAAAGATCTGCGGGGTATTGTGTGAATGTGCGGCACAGACAAAAGACACCCCGCTTTCCGTAATCGCCGGAATGGGACTCAATGTAAATACGCCGCAGGAAGTCCTTGATGCCATTCCCCAGAAAGCGGCAAGCATGTTTTCCCTTACGGGGATTGTTTTTCAGAGAAAAAAATTGCTTGGGGAACTTGCAGAATACCTGTTGAAGTATTATATTAAATATGTGCAATGTGGCAGTAGGGTTTTTCAGGAATGGAAAGAGAAAAACCGTGTGCCCGGCAAATGGGTCGAACTGGAAGAAAGTACTGGAAAAAGACGTTTTGTCAGGGTGAAAGACATTGCGGAAGACGGGCGTCTTCTCTGTGAAGAGGAGGGGAAAGAGTTTCTATTTTCCAGCGGGGATGTGCGTCTTGTAAAAAATCCTGAACTTTTCAGGAAATAAAACGGCAAACCGATTTTATATTTTTAATGTAAACTGAGCAGAAAACAAAAACAAAAAAAGGAGAGTACAAATGGGTCTCGTAATGGATGGAGTAAAACTCCTGGTCCTGGGGATGGTTGGCGTTTATGTCTTCCTTATCCTTATGATCTGGATGATGCACCTGTTGCAGAAAGTGCTTGCACCCTTTGCCGCCAAAGAATTTGAGGCAGCAAAAGCCGCAGCAGCCGCAGCAAAGAAGTCATCTTCCGGAGCTTCTGATGCTGATCTTGAAGCAGCAGTGGCAGCCGCAGCGTTCCACGCAAACAACAAATAAAAAAATCAAAACTTTTTATCAAAACAATAATCAGGATTACTTTTTATGAAAAAAATAGAATTTATGGATTGCTCCTTCAGAGACGGTTTTCAGTCCTGCCTCGGAGCCCGCGTAAAAACTGAAGATTTCCTTCCTGCTCTCGCAGCGGCTAAAGATGCCGGGATCACCCACATTGAAATCGGCGGCGGCGCCCGTTTCCAGAGTTTGTATTTCTACTGCCAGGAAGATGCCTTTGAAATGATGGATCTCTGGAGAGCCACTGTCGGTCCCGATGTGAATCTGCAGACTCTCTCCCGCGGTGTGAACGTTGTGGGTCTTTCCTCCCAGTCCAGCGACATCATCGATCTGCATGCAAAACTCTTCAAGAAACACGGTATCACCACCATCCGTAACTTTGACGCTCTCAACGACGTCCGCAACCTGGAAGTTTCCGGCCGCGCCATTGCAAAACACGGTCTCAAACATCAGGTGACTGTTACCATGATGGGCCTTGCTCCCAATCTTGCAGAACCCTATGCCCACACTCCCAAGTTCTACATCGACAGACTCCAGGAAATCATCAACAGCGGTATTCCCTTTGACTCTGTTGCTTTCAAAGACGCTTCCGGTACCTCCACCGCAGCAACCGTCTATGAAACCATCAAACAGGCAAGAGCCATTCTTCCTCCCGAAATCAAGATCCAGTTCCACACCCATGATACCGCCGGAAATGCAGTTGCCTGCAACTTCGCCGCTATCTCTGCCGGTGCAGATATCATCGACCTCGCCATGGCTCCTCTCTCCGGCGGTACCTGCGAAGCCGACATCCTCACCATGTACCACAGACTCCGCGGTACAGACTTCACTCTGGACATCGATCCTGAAAAGATCCTCAAAGTTGAAAAGATCTTCAAAGACTGCCTCAGCAAATACTTCATGCCTCCGGAATCCATGCAGGTATCTCCTGAAATCATCTTCTCCCCGATGCCCGGCGGTGCTCTGACAGCCAACACCCAGATGATGCGTGACAACAAATGCCTTGACAAATATGACAAATGCATTGAAGAAATGCGTGAAGTTGTTGCCAAAGGCGGTTTCGGTACCAGCGTGACCCCCGTTTCCCAGTTCTACTTCCAGCAGGCTTTCCGTAACGCTGTTATGGGCAAAAATCCTGATGGTTCCTGGAAACTCGACCCCAACGGTTACGGCAAAATGGTTCTCGGCTACTTTGGCAAAACCCCCATTGCTCCCGATCCCCAGATCGTGAAATGGGCTTCCGAACAGCTTGGGCTTGAACCCACCACCAAAGCCGTTGTGGAAATCAACGACGCCAATCCCAAACTGGGTATCAAAGCCGCTACTGCCCAGCTGGAAGAAAACAAACTGCCTGTCACCGATGAAAACATCTTCATCGTTGCCGCCTGCGGCGATAAAGGCCTTGCCTTCCTCAAAGGCGACAAACCCATGGGTATCCGTTATGCGGAAGAAAAGAAAGCTGCTCCCGCAGGTGGTGCTGCAAACTACTCTGTTACTGCCAACGGCAAGACCTTCAATGTGTCTGTCAACGGCGACAAAGTAACCGTCAACGGCAAAGCCTTTGATGTGAAAGTTGGTGCTGCCGGTGCTGCCGCTGCTGCTCCTGCCGCAGCCGGTTCCGGAAAAGAAACAGAAGTAACCAGTCCCCTTCCCGGTACTGTTGTGAAAGTGGTAGTCAACGAAGGCGACACTGTTGCCGACGGTGCCACCCTTATGATCGTGGAAGCCATGAAAATGGAACAGGAAGTCAAATGCGGTAAAGGCGGTAAAGTTGTCAAGATCATGGTCGGTCCCAAAGATGTGATCGAAGCGGATCAGGTCATCGCTCTTATCGAGGAGTAATAAAATGAAAAAACTTACAATGATCCTTTTTGCAATCACCCTGTTTGCCGGTTCTGCGCTTCTTGCGCAGAATACTGCAAAAAAAGCGGTGAAAGCAGATAAAAAAGTCTGTGCAGTTGTCAAAAAGGTCTGCACAGCAAAGAAAGTTTGCGGGGAAAAGTGTGCTGCTCTCCCTGTCCGTGCAGATTCTTATGAAGCCATGAAGAAAGATCCCAAAGCCGGGATCGGTGAAACTCTTTATGAGCTTTCTGAAAAAGAAGAAAACGAAGGTAAACTTTTCTGCGAAGGCAGACTTTCCTACCTCTACAAACAGGCAAAATACCGTCAGGAACTGGAAGATGATATGTTCCAGTGGTTTGAACTTTCCGACGGCCGTCTTGCTCTGGTTTACAAGGAAGATGTGAAAGATGTGAAGGGCAACGCCAAAAAAGCTGCTTCCGGAACGATCTTCTCCGTCACCTTTGCCAAAGGTCAGAAAGTCACTCCCGGCAGGGAACTTATCGTGCTGGATATTCCCGGCAGAAGTAAAGCAAAATGCAAAAATATGCTTAACGCTGTTCCCCTCGCCATCAATCCGGCAGTAAAAACAGCAGGCACTCTGAAAGCAGGTACCATCATTGCCTACTTTGCTCCCGTAGCTCTGGTACATGACTCTGTTCAGGAAGGCACCACAGCCAAAAGACTGGAATCCTGGGACAAACTTTTCAAAGGTCTCTGGGCAAGTACCGGTATTTCTGCCATTATCGACAGCACCTCTGCCGACTTCAAGAATACCTGGAAACTGGGTCTCGGCCGTGTTCTCATGACCATTGTGGGGCTTGTACTCATCTACCTTGCCATCGTAAAAGGATTTGAGCCTCTTCTGCTTCTGCCTATCGGTTACGGTGCAGTTCTTGCCAACATTCCTCTTGCAGGCATTTCCGGTCCTGACGGACTTCTGGGAATGGTTTACAATGTAGGTATTGATTCCGGCGTGTTCCCGCTTCTCATCTTCATGGGGGTAGGAGCTATGACCGACTTCGGTCCCCTTATCGCCAATCCCAAATCCGCTCTTCTGGGAGGATCAGCCCAGTTCGGTATCTTCTTTGCTCTTCTCGGAGCAGTTCTGCTGAACTTTGTGGGGATTGAGTTCGACCTCAAAGATGCTGCCTCCATCGGTATCATCGGCGGAGCTGACGGACCTACCGCCATCTTCCTTGCCAGCCGTCTTTCCCCCAAACTTCTGGGTGCCATTGCGGTTGCCGCATACTCCTACATGGCTCTTGTGCCTATCATCCAGCCTCCCATTATGAAGCTTCTCACAACAGAAGCTGAACGTAAGATCAAGATGAAACAGCTGCGTCCTGTTTCCAAAGTGGAAAAGATCTGCTTCCCGCTTCTTATCGTCATCATCTGCGCCCTGCTTCTCCCGGATGCCGCTCCCCTGATCGGTATGCTGATGCTGGGTAATCTTATGAAAGAATCCGGTGTTGTTGACCGTCTGAGCGATACTGCCCAGAATGCTCTCATCAACATTGTGACCATCTTCCTGGGTACTGCGGTTGGTGCAAAACTTTCCGCTGACCAGTTCCTCACAGCCCAGACACTGGGTATCCTTCTTCTGGGTGCCATTGCCTTCTCCGTGGGAACCGGAGCCGGGGTGATCTTTGCAAAGATCATGAACAAATGCTCCAAAGAGCCCATCAACCCCCTCATTGGTGCCGCTGGCGTTTCCGCTGTGCCTATGGCTGCCCGTGTGGTGAATAAAGTGGGTCTGGAATCCGATCCTCACAACTTCCTTCTCATGCATGCCATGGGTCCGAACGTGTCCGGTGTGATCGGTTCTGCGGTTGCCGCTGGTATTCTTCTGAAAGCTCTCTTCTGATCTTTTCAGAGTAGTACGGAAAATTCTGGAAACTCCCGGGTGGAAACATCCGGGAGTTTTTTTCTGCCGGGAAATATATTTTTCCGGAGGCTTGCTTTTTATACAAAATAAATAATAAAAAATACCAATTCCTCCTTGTATTTTTTCTTTTCCGCTGTAAGTTTATTTCAACAGGATCTGTTTTACAACAATAAGGAGTATGAATAAATGCCGAAAATAACATTCATGGGTGCGGGAAGCACAGTATTCGCTAAAAACGTTCTTGGGGACTGTATGTTCAAAGAGGCCCTGAAGGATTCTCACATAGCCCTTTATGACATTGATAAGAACCGTCTGGAAGAATCTGTAAAGATGCTGACAGTCCTGAATAAAAACGTCAATGACAACCGGGCAAAGATCACCGCTCATCTGGGCGTCGGCAACCGTAAAAAAGCCTTGAAAGGGGCAGATTTTGTAGTCAATGCCATTCAGGTGGGTGGGTACGAACCCTCCACAGTCATCGACTTTGAGATCCCGAAAAAATACGGATTGAAACAGACGATCGCCGATACCTTGGGAATAGGCGGCATTTTCCGTGCGTTGCGTACCATTCCCGTCATGCTGGATTTCGGACATGATATGGAGGAAGTCTGTCCGGATGCATGGCTTCTCAATTACACCAACCCCATGGCAATGCTTACCGGAGCCATGCTGCGGGGGACAAATGTAAAAACTGTGGGCCTGTGCCATTCCGTACAGGTTTGTGCCTTCAGCCTTATGCGTTCTCTGGGACTTTTTGAAACAGAAAACTGCCAGGGCAATCCCATTCATGCGTTCAACGATCTGGGATACCATACGAAAATCGCCGGAATCAATCACATGGCATGGCTGCTGGATATTACAGATAAAAACGGCAAAGATATTTATCCGGAAATGCGGAAACTCGGTAAAAAGATCATAAAAAAATACCGCGGCGGAAAAGTCAAACACGGCAATCTCATCCGTTTGGAAATGATGGATAAATTCGGTTATTATGTCACCGAATCCAGCGAACATAATGCGGAATATGCCCCCTACTGGATCAAAAATGCCTATCCTGAACTCATTGATGAATATTTCATTCCCCTGGATGAATATCCCAGAAGATGTGTGAATCAGATCGAAAACTGGAAAAAACAGTATAAGAATATCTGTGAAAATCCGGCACTGACCCACTCCCCCTCCCATGAATACGGTGCAGGCATCATGAATGCCCTCATAACCAATGAGCCGTATGAGATCGGCGGAAACGTACTCAATAACGGTTTCATCCCCAATCTGCCGTCCAATGCGATCGTGGAAGTACCCTGTCTGGTCAATTCCAACGGCATACATGGTACTTATGTGGGAGAACTTCCGCCCCAGTGTGCAGCCTTGAATATGACCAATATCAATGTGCATCTTCTTACTATTGAAGCCGCCCTCACATTGAAAAAAGAGCATATTTATCATGCCGCTATGCTTGATCCTCATACAGCAAGCGAACTGAAGATCGATGATATTATTTCCATGTGTGATGACCTTATTGAAGCACATGGAAATATGCTTCCAAAATACAGATAAATCACCGTTCCGCATAAAAACAGTAAAGCCTTTGCCCGGAGTATTTTCCTGACAAAGGCTTTTTTATCTGCAGAATATTTTCACAGCTATCCCATAAAATCTGTTTTTTAAAATGAGAGAGAGTAATTTTCTGTAAAATTATTCTTTGCAGTTCATCCTTCCGCTGGATGTGTAAGAGAGTTCAAACAGCCCCGGAGGGGCAAAAGGGGCTGAAAGCCCCGCAGGTAC
>JAZKZE010000167.1:0-1699 GCA_045612485.1 Victivallales bacterium
CCGGATGTAAAGTTTATCCAGATCGGCCAGAAGGCAAATCACGCAGAACCGTTGCCGGGGTGTATTTCCCTTATTGACAAAACTACCCGGACAGATCTTCTTCAGATCGTGCGGGATGCTTCCTGCGTCATTTCCCCGCCTTCCGGAGTGATCCATATTGCCGCAGCTTTCCACGTTCCTTTTATATCTCTTGCAGGCGGAAGGGAGCCGGAAAGCCTTGCCCATTATCCCTGCGGCGTGACTCTTTCCACTGTGGGATCTCTTCCCTGCTGTGAAAAAGGCGGATGCCGCTGTAAAGGTTTTGAAGAAGGGGAAAGACAATGTAAAAATATTTACACAGATGAAAGCGGCGATCAAATGGGACTTTGTATGGAAAAGATCACTCCGGAAGTGATCCGGGATTTTATGTGTAAAATTATGAGAAAGGGAAAAAGATGATTATTCACGAAGAAATAAAAGTCGCTGTTTTTTCCGGCAGAAACGGGGATTGCATCCGGTTACTGAAGGCGCTGAAGTATGAATATAAAGGAAAAATATTCATAGTGCCGGCAGGCTTTGTTTCCGACGGGGCAAGCGTCCCGCAGTTCCTGTGGGGAACGATCTCCCCGGCTATTGACCCCCGCACGCTTGATGCTGCGATAGCTCACGATCATCTTTACCGCTCCTTCAGTTATGATTTCACCAGGAGGGAAGCGGACACACTTTTCTATAAACTGTGTAGAGCTCACGGACTGGGCTTCTGGAGAAGTCTCAAGGCTTATATCGGTGTGCGTCTTTTCGGAAAAAAATATTGGAAAAAAAGGAGGTGGGAAAGATGAATATTCCCGTGGTAATTGTTTGGGAGATCATTCTTGCAGTTATGGCTTTTGTGCTGGGGACTCTCTGGGGACACCACTCCCAGATCGGCAAGAGAGTCACATACGAAGACTGCTCCCGTAATCGGGACAAATGCTTGTGCCGGCAAGAGCTGACGCAGCAAGGCGAATATAAAACAAAAAAAAGAAAGGGAAAAAGATGAAAAAAGCAATCGTTTTTCTGGCCGTGTTTTTCGCGGCCGCAATGTTGACCGGCTGCGGAACGGGCAAAGCATTGGCAAAGTCCGCAGAAGCAAAAAACCTTGATTTGTCCGGCTTTCTGTCGTACAGCAAGGTTGAAGCAGCAAACACGGAAACAGCAACCCCGCAGGGCACGCTGATCGTCGGCCGTGTTACTTACAGAAGCAGGAAGGTGGGAATTCCTGCGGATCAGAAAGTCCCGAATACCGGCACTTTCCGTGCGGTAAAAACAAAAAACATATTCGGTACGGAAGAGGAAATTATTGAATACGACTGGACCGCCGAAAGCGATGCAGATGCAAAAGCCGCAGAGAAAAAATTAAAAGAGATGAAAAGAAAAGCGGAAAACCCTGCGGGAAAATAAAGAAATTTCCACCGGAAAGCAAAAAGCCTCAGAAGTATCCAGACGGGTATTTCTGAGGCTTTTTGCTGTATTATTGGGAAGTTATTGGGAAGTTACCGAGCTTTTTTACTTCTCAAAACTTTTATAAATCCTTGAAAATAAATGGCGCCCCGGGCAGGAATCGAACCTGCGACCCACTGCTTAGAAGGCAGTTGCTCTATCCTCTGAGCTACCAGGGCGCAATTTCCATCATATCTTTATTCTGAAAATATACTTCAGACAAAGTCTCATAAAAAGATGG
>JAZKZE010000168.1:0-7276 GCA_045612485.1 Victivallales bacterium
TATGACCTGTGGAGGCAACAAGTACCTGATCGGCTCTCACATGGAGGATCTTTGCCGCTTCTTCCGCAGTTTTTACGGAATTATTGTATCCTTCCCTGCCGGTACAGGCATTGGCGACACCGCTGTTTATGACCATGGCGCGGACTGTTTTGCTGGATGCGCAGATCTCCCGGCAGTAGCAGACCGGTGCGGCACAGAAGAGATTGCTTGTGAATGTTCCGGCAAAGGAACAGTCTTTTTCAGAATAGAGAAGAGCCATATCGGGATTGCCGCTTTGTTTCAGCCCGGCAACAGCTCCGGATGCGAGGAATCCGGCGGGAGAGGTTACTCCGCCGTTTTCCACAAAATCAAAACTTGTGTTTGTATTCTGCATTTTATTGATCCTGTATGTTGATATATTATTGAAAAAAGTTTACTTATTCCGGTTTTTTCCCTTCGCTGGCGCGTACTTTGATGGCAATACCGCCTCTGGGCATAAAATCACCGATGACCTCCATCCAGCGGGGCTTGCATGCGGCGGTAAGGTCGGAGAGGATCCGGTTGACCGCTTCTTCATGGAAGGTATTGAAATTGCGGAAGGAAAAAAGATACAGTTTGAGAGCTTTGCTTTCAATGCATTTTCTGTCAGCAATATAGTTGATGGTGATGTGTCCGTAATCCGGCTGATTGGTCACAGGACACAAAGAAGAATATTCGGGGCAGTCGAAAGTGATTACATAGTTACGGTTGGGGTAAGCATTGTCAAATGTTTCCAGTTTGGCTTTATCGGGAGAATCGGGATAGGAAGTGGGATTTCTGTTCAGCAGGGTAAGGGTGGGGTGTTTTACTTCAGAAGCAGAAACCGTTTTTTTTGTACAGGAACAGCCTTTGCCTGTTTTTTTTCCGGTGGAAATATTTTTCATATTTTTCTCCTTTTTTCCTTAAAAATCCATTGGGATCATATCTGTTTTCCATTAATATAACACAGAAATGTGAATTTTGCGAAACAAAATCAAAAAAAATACTTGACCAAATTGCAATTCTGTAATATATTAAAGTAGTTGAGAGCTTGTAAAAGCCTTCTACAGAGGTTATATTGTTAGAAAATCAAGAAAAACGAAATAAATAATAACTATGGAGAGAAGAAAATGAATCTTCTGAAAAAAACAGTCCTGATCCTTACTCTTTTGGTAGTTGTGGGGGTTTCCGCACACGCTTATTCTGATGATTACGAACGTTACCCCGTCTGGGACAAGATCATCCGTAAGCTCGGACGCGGTATTGCCAATACAGCTTTCGGTGTTTTTGAATTTCCTCTCAAATGGTTTGAAGTCAATCATGAAGAAGGTGGATTTGCCGCGATCACTTACGGTACTTTCCGTGCATTGGGATATTTTGTTGTCCGTGAAGTTGTCGGAGTGGTGGAGATCCTCACCTTCCCGGTTCCCCTGCCCGGCTGCTCTTACACGCCCGACAGTCCGGAATGGGGATACGCCCCCATTATCAGACCGGAGTGGGTCATTACTCCTGCTCAGGATAAATATGGGTTTGTCTATCCGGAACTGGATACGCTGAAATAATCATTACAGGCTGTACAGTGGAAATTTACAGGCGTTGTCCTTTTCCGGGACAGCGCTTTTTTATGGAAATCAGGATCAACGGAGAGTATTTTATGAAACAGATAACCGGAAAAATTGAAAAAAATATCCTTACAGCGGTGCTTGTTCTGTTTGTTTTTGCCGCCGGAAGTACTTTGTTTGCTCAAAATAACCGTACTACCTACCGTGATGCCTCCGGTCGTTATCAGGGCAGTGCCACTGTCAATGGGAAAATGACTACTTACCGTACTTCCTCCGGTAAATACAATGGAAGTGCTGCCGTCAATGGCAACCGTACCACCTACCGTGATGCCTCCGGTCGTTATCAGGGCAGTTCCACCGTCAACGGCAGAACGACCATCTACCGTGATGCTTCCGGTCGTTATCAGGGCAGTGCCACTGTCAACGGCAACCGGACTATCTACCGTGATGCCTCCGGTCGTTATCAGGGCAGTTCCACCGTCAACGGCAGAACGACTATCTACCGTGATGCTTCCGGCCGTTACAAAGGAAGCAGTACAAAATAAGAAAGATTGGAAAGCAGAAAAAGTCTTTTACTCTGCCCGGTGCTGCGACCCGTGGTCAGAATTGTGGAAACAAGGCAATTCTTCTGTAGAGTATGCGCTGGTTCTGCCTGCATGATATGTCTATAAGAGTATGATATATATTTTTTTTCTGCGGAAAATGCTGAATCTTTATAAACAGAAGGGTTTTATATGAAAAAAAGTATTATTGTTTGTTTTATTCTTTTCTCTATTGTTTTTTCTGTTGCTGCAGGAGAAATAAGAGTCCGTACCGGCAACATGAGTCCCCATGAGCAGCTTGCCGCAAGAGAATTGAAATATTATGGAAAAAAACTGGATCCTTCCGGAAAAAAATTCTTCCTTGCAACGGCTGACAATAAAAGTGTCCCCTCCTTTATCGTTGAAAAATTGAAAAAAAGTCCTCATAAAGAAGCCTTTTACATCTATACTCTGCCTGATCAGGAGATTTTGATCGCCGGAAAAAATAAATGGGGGATGCTTTTCGGCGCGTTTGAATTTATCCGGAAGTACTGGAAAGTATATTGGATCTTTCCCGGTGAAGCAGGAGAATGTCTGCCTTCCATTACTCCTTCCGTACCGGAAAAACTGGATCTTTTTGTGGAACCGGGGATGAAACAGGCAGGAGCATGGGTCTATTCCGGAATGGAAAAGAGAAAAGTACCCTGGAAAAGAGGGGAGGCAGCCTTATGGATGCTCCGTAATAAAGTAATTCCTTCCAGCCGCGGGAATGATCCACTTGTGAATAAGGTCATTCCGCCTCCGGCAAGGGGCGGCGGGGGACATCTTACCTTTGAACAGGCTGTTCCCAATGATCCCTATTATAAAACCCATCCGGAATATTTTCCCCTTGTCAACGGAAAAAGACTGGAAGATAAGGGACATCACGGAAAAACAAGATTTCCTGTGCAGAGGTGTGTAAGCAATCCTGAAGTAAAGAGACTGGTAAAAGAGTATATTCTTGCCTGGACTCTGAAGAATCCCGGAGCTGTGTTCTATATGGGTGCGGCAGATAATCCCGGCGTATGGTGCAGATGTCCGGCATGTACAGAAATGGCAACCGGAAAAGACGGGAAATACAATGCAAGTAATCTCTACCATGCGTTTTATTCGCAAATAGCCGATGAGGTTTATAAAAAGAATCCGGATGCACTTCTGTATATCTATATCTATCTGGATTACCGGGATCTTCCCACAAAGGGAAATATCCGGTATGATGACCGTATCACCGGTCGCTACTGCGCTCACGGCAGATGTATCGCCCATACGCTTGATGATAAAAAATGTGAGATGAATCCCAGATACCATAAAGAGTATCTTGCCTGGAAAAAACTGGCAAAAAATGCGGCTCTGGGGGATTATTATTTCAATTCCAATGTGCCGTACTGCCCCCATGAATATGTATTTGCCGCCGACTTGAAAAAGTGTGCAAAGTACGGGGAAAGTGCCTACGGGACACATATAACGGATACAAGAGTATATACCAACTGGCAGTATGTCTATTGTATGGCTGCTTTGAGCTGGACTCCTTATGTAAATACAGATGCCTTCATAGATGAACTGTATTCCGCTGCTTACGCTGCTGCGGCACTTCCTATGAAAAAATATCATGCCATACGCCGGAAACTGTGGAACAATGCCCCCGGTCATGCCTGGTACCCCGGTCCCAACCGGGGTGCCTACTGCCTGGTACTTCCGGAAGATGAAAAGAAACTTCTTTCCCTGCTTGCCGAAGGGGAAAAACTTGCGGCGGGAGATAAAAAGATCCTTGCCCGTATTGCCATGGAGAAAGATAATCTTATCAATATCTGGGGGAAAGGAGCTGCGGCGATCCGGAAAATGAGAAGTGCACAGCGTAATGTCCCGGCTTCTCCCCGGAAAGGCAGGATCGTTATTGATGGAAAACTTACGGAAGATGACTGGCAGAAAGCGGAAGTGCTGGATTCTTTCCGGAGTGTTGTCACCAAAGACCGTCTGGCGGAGGATACTTATGTAAGAGTATTGTATGATAAAGATAACTGGTATATTTCCATTGTATGTATGAACGATAAAGGGGTGAGTCCCCTTGTGGCAAAGGCAAAAGTAAGGGATCAGGGGATCTCTCTGGATGATGCAGTGGAATTTTTTATTGCTCCGCCGGACAATGCTCCTTATTACCACTTTATGTCCAACAGTATCGGAACCATTTATGATGCCCGCCTTATTGATAAAACTTTTGATTCGGAAATGGAATTGAAGACCTCTGTTGAAAAGGATCGCTGGACTGTTGAAGCAAGGATCCCGGTAAAACCCATGAATGTAAAAGAGATCAGGAACGGGGAATTATGGCAGATGCACTTCTGGCGCACCATCCGCAATCTTCTGCCGCCGGCAGATATGGACAGAGGCGGTATTGACGGTGTCTGGCCCCATAAACAGCCGCAGTTCCGGTTTGTTCCCATTGGAAGAAGTGTAATAAAAAATGGTTCCTTTACAGAAAAAGACCCGAAAAAAGGTTTTGCAAAATATTGGGGCGTACGCAAGACCGGAGGAAAGAATACTGTAACGTTTCTTACCGGAAACCGTCCGGGGGCAAAGTTCAGCAAAGGGGGCTTGATCTATCAACACTTTGCTCTTCTCAATGAAGCAAGCAGAAAAAAAGGACACAGGATAGATGTGACCGTTACCGCAAAGGGAAAAGGGGAATTGCTTTTCTATCTGAATACATTTATTGATTCCAAAGATGAATTCGGAAAGCATAAACGTACTCCTGTAAAAAGACCCAAATACCGCCCCTCTGTGAAATTGACGGAAAAGGAAACACAATATAAGTTTTCCTTTGATCTTATCCCTGCGGAACAGTGCTATATTTATTTACGCAGTGATGAGGCAACTGTTTTCAATGTAAATGCATCTGCTGCAGAAAATGATTTGAAAGAACATACCGTAAAATAAGCAAAAAGAAAACCGCTTCAGGAATTTCCTGAGCGGTTTTCTTTTTTATACACAGTACAAATTCTGTCAGATCCCGGCAGGGGTAAGCACTTTCACATTGGAGGAAAGACGCAAGTCTTTTACATCTTCCCGCCATTTTGCCATGTGGGGGGCTGCCAGATGAGCTTTCAGAGCTTCTTCGCTTTCCCAGGTTTCCACAAAATAAAAGTATTTCTGATGTCCTTCATCATCCACTGCAAAATTGGGTTCATACTTGATACAACCTTTTTCCGCACGTACAATGGGAACGAGTTCCTTTACGATGGGAAGAAGTTTTTCCATACAATTTTCACGGATTTCCATTTCAGCGATCACATTGACCATTTTTTTTCTCCTTTTTTTATGGATACAGATCGTTTCATTCAAATTTTTACTGTTCCGGCGCGGTCTCTTCAATGGAAGAAGCCTTTTCCTGTTTCTCCATTTCCGCAAGGAGCATCTCCACCGGCGTCAGATACTTTTTGTTATTGTTGCACTCTTTACAGCAGGGAACGATATTGCCTTTTGTACTTTTTCCGCCCCGGGAAACAGGAACCACATGATCCATACTCAATTCATCCGGAGGAAACTTTTTCCCGCAATAGTGACAGATCCCCTTATCCAGCAGGGAACGCCACCAGGAACTTTTCCGCATCGCTTTTGCCTTCTCCCGTTCCCTCCTGATATGGGCGGGATCTTTCTGTATATCGATCCAGTCAGCCATGATCTTTCCCCGTTATTTTTCGCAGAAATCCGGCTCTTCCCGGAGCAGGGTGTCAAAGTATTCAATGGTCTTTGCCAACCCTTCCCGCAACGGGATGGTGGGCTGCCAGGAGAGAATATTTTTGGCTTTGGTGATGTCCGGTCTTCTCTGTTTCGGGTCATCGGAAGGAAGATCCTGATAGATGATCTTTGATTTGGAAGAGGTAAGTTCAATCACAAGTTCGGCAAGTTCCCTTATGGTAAATTCCCCGGGATTGCCGATATTGATGGGACCGGAAACTTCGTGAGGGGTTTCCATCATTCTGATAATGGCGTCGATCAAGTCTGTACAGTAACAGAAGGATCTTGTCTGGGAACCGTCCCCGTAAATGGTAATATCTTCATTCCGCAGTGCCTGGAGAATGAAATTACTGACCACACGGCCGTCATTGGGGTGCATACGGGGACCGTATGTATTGAAGATACGCACGATCTTTGTATTCAGATTGCATTGCATCCTGTAGCAGGAAAAAAGGGTTTCTGCACATCTTTTCCCCTCGTCATAACAGGAACGTATTCCAATGGGATTTACATTGCCCCAGTAGGACTCCTCCTGGGGGTGTATTGCCGGATCCCCGTAAACTTCACTGGTGGATGCCTGGAGAATGGGAATACGCAATCTTTTGGCAAGCCCCAGCATATTGATGGCTCCATGTACACAGGTCTTGACTGTCTGGACAGGATCTTTCTGATAATGGATCGGGGAGGCAGGGCAGGCAAGATTGAAAATGGCATCGCACTGTACATACAGCGGGAAAGTCACATCATGACGGATAAGTTCAAAGCGTTTATTATCCATCAGGTGGAAGATATTTCTTTTTGCTCCTGTATAGAAATTATCCACACAGATCACATTATGCCCTTTTTCCAGCAGTTTTTCACACAGGAAAGAACCCAGAAAACCGCTTCCGCCCGTTACCAGCATTGTTTTTTTTGCCATGTTATTCACCCATTTGCTTGAATTTAATATCGTTTCACCGGATAATATAGCATCATTTTTCTGCATAATCAATTTTCTGTAAAAAAAAACAGAAAAGAAAGTTTGACTTTACCTCTCCGGCAGGTATATTATAGCATAAATATCAGACGTTTGGTGTTACTGATAACAGACATACCGGACAAACTGCAAAAATTTCAAAAAAGTAGGTGTAAAATGAAAAAAGTTGTAATTGGACTTATGGCAGCATCTGTCTGCACTGTTCTGGCTGCTGCTCCCGGAGGAAGAGCAGCCCGTCCTGCCACAAGACCTGCGGCAAGCCCCATGTCTGCAGCAAGACCTGTGGTAAAGCCTCTGCCTCCTCCGCCCCCGCCCAGACCTGTGGTAAAGCCTCTGCCTCCTCCGCCCCCGCCCAGCCCTGTGGTAAAGCCTCTGCCTCCTCCACCCCCGCCCAGACCTGTGGTAAAGCCTCTGCCTCCTCCGCCCCCGCCCAAGAGACCTTTACC
>JAZKZE010000169.1:0-3820 GCA_045612485.1 Victivallales bacterium
GGCAACCGTACATTTCTCATTTTTCCATGATTTTATGGGACAGCTGTGCAAAAAAAGCTCAATATAATATAATTTTACCTTTTTTTCTGTATTTTCTCCCTGTATCTGGAAGGAGTCATTCCGGTACGTTTTTTGAAATCATTGGCAAAATAGAGCTGATTGCGGTATCCGCAGTGACTTGCAACAAGTTTTATGGGCAAATGGGGGGATGCCGCCAACAGATCCCTGGCATATTTATGCCGTTGTTCTATGATGTAATCCCCGGGGGAAAAGCCCGTATATTTCCGGAACATCGCCGATAAACCCGACCGGCTGCAGCCTGCCTCTTTGCATAAATCAGAAAGCGTGATCTTCTGAAAAAGATTCCGCTGGATAAACTGCTGACACAAAATCACTTCCTCCGGAATATCCGCCGGTTTGACAAAACGGGCGGCATACATGATAATAGCATATCCCAGCAGGGAAAGCCGGGGGGCATTATTAATATCTTTTTTCCCCAAAAGAGTATAAACCTCTTCAAAAAGCTCCTCATATTCCTTTGTAAGAAACCCTTTGACTACCACACAGCGGTCAAGACAGAGATTTTCAAGGATCAGCCGGATAAAATACCCTTCTATCCCCAACGCTCTCTGCAACGTTTCTCCCTCTTCTGCGGCAAATGTATGGGGGCCGGGGGGAATCAGAATCGTCTCCCCTTCTCTTACGTTATATGCTTCGCCCTGACAGATCACCTGCAAACACCCTTTTTCCACATTGCATACGATCCAGTTTTCATAATGGGTATGCCGCACAAAATACTTTTCCGCATAAAGGACTCTGGTTGCATAATAAGGCCAGAGGACAAGGGGAAAAGGGGAAAAGGGGAAGATGGCCGCCAGTTGTTCTGACGGATCTTCAGCCGGTGACGGACAGCATGGTTGTAGGTGTTTTTATTGACGATTTCCATAAAATTTATCAGAACCGGAAATAAATAAAGGGATTGAAGGAGCTCTTTGCAATAAACATGACTGACAGTATGAACAGGCACAGAAAATATGCGTCTGATGCAAGAAGTTTGATTCTGCCGGCAATGCTGTTATTTTCCGGCAGAGCAAATAATCCTTTGAAAAGCGGCATGGAACACAGCAATCCGGCAGCAAACATAAGGATCTCCATATTGGAAAGGAACAGAGTGGCATGATTGAATACATATTCCTTACCGGAAAAAGTAAACATCTTTTTTATGAAACGCAACGCATACAGACTGGATTCTGAACGGAAAAACACCCAGCCGGTAACAAATACCAGTATGGTATAAATATGGGCAAAAATCTGTTTGATCCTGCCGCCGGGAGTCTTATGAAAGGAGGTGAGTTTTTCCAGAATGATGAAAAACCCGTGCCAGAGTCCCCATATTACAAAATTCCAGCTTGCCCCGTGCCATATTCCCGTTGTCAGAAAAACAATAAACAAATTGAAATACATACGCACATTTCCGCACCGGTTGCCTCCCAGCGGGATATAGAGATATTCCTTGAACCATGTGGAAAGACTGATATGCCATCTCCGCCAGAATTCTGTAATGGAACGGGATATATAAGGATAGACAAAGTTTTCCTGGATACGGAATCCGAAAAGACGGCAGAGTCCGATGGCCATATCGGAATATCCGGAAAAATCAAAATAAAGCTGCAAAGTATAAAATACGGCACCGATCCAGGCGATCCCCGGTCCGAAAGAATCCGGATCCTGGGCAAAAATACGTTCTGCAACGGCTCCCACCGTATTGGCAATAAGAATCTTTTTGCTCAAACCTGCGATAAATCTTCTCAATCCGTAATGAAAATCATCCACCGTTACAGACCTTTCCCGGATCTGGGCTGCCACATCATGGTACTTGACGATAGGTCCGGCAACAAGTTGGGGGAAAAGGACGATATACAGTGTAAGATCATAGAAATTTTTCTGTACTTCACACTCTTTACGGTACACATCCACAAGATAGGACAGTGCCTGGAACGTATAGAAGGAGATCCCGATAGGCATAAGCACATGCAGAAAATCAATATTGGAATGGAAAAGCTGATTCAGATTTTCCACAATGAAACCGGTGTACTTGAAATAGATCAGTATTCCCAGATCTGCACAGACGGCACTGCACAGCCATAATACGGCATTTTTCCGGTTTACGTCGATCAGCAATGCCCCCAGATAACTGCAGAAAATGGTAATAAAAAGGATCAGCAGATAACGGGGTTCCCCCCAGGCATAAAAGAAGATACTCGCCCATAAAAGGGTACTGTTGCGGAATTTTGCAGGAAGGCAAAAATAAAGAAGCAGTACGACGGGGAGAAAAATAAAGATAAAGGTCATGGAGGAAAACAGCATATTACATTTCTCCTTCTTTGGATTTCATAAATTCTTCCAGAAGATACATGGCCAGGGGCAGAGAGCGTTCTACATGCTCCAGAATAACCACATTCACTTTTCCAGCCCTGATGGCATCATACTTTTCCCTGGTCAGGATCATTCCCCAGTTGCCGCCGGTATATCTGAAAGAGAAATAAAAATACCGCATCAGAGCATTACTGAAAGAATCCCGCAATACGACTGCGGAATATTTTCCGGAAGGATTGATGAACCATTTATCAGAGGCAAGAGCAAAATTTTTCCCGATCACAGGTACTTTATAGTGTTCCTTATCATCTTTTACAAATTCCGGGGCGAGGTAATACATATCACTTTTTTCATATTGTTCCGTTTCATATTTTTCTGCGGTATAAAGCGGAACATCCGGAAAATCTTTTTTTACAGTATCCATAATGATCCGGTAGCCGTAATACGCACCCAGAAAGTTCCAGTGGGTATCTGCTTTGTAGTACAGGAGTCCTTCCTCTTTATGTTTTTTCAATTCATCCACAGGATAAAATACATTCAGGGAGGAATTTTCCCGGATAAATTTCACCCACAATGCCGCACGGCTGCGGGAGTCCGGATTCACTTTAGGCAGAAAGGAAAGATATTCGTCATAAATACGGTTTTTATCCGGAGCTATGAAGTAATAAAACTTTGCATTGTGTTTTCTGCACCAGGCATCAAATCTTTTAAGATTTTGCAAATACTGCTGCATTTCTGCGATGGAAAGCGAATCAAGATTCTGATAATTGCGTATGGAATTTTCCTTCCGCAGAAAATAGAATCCTCCGTCACCGGCAACGATATTTTCATTGAAGGGACGTTTTCTTTTAACAAGATTGACATACGTTTCCAACTTGCGTGCCAGAAGAAGCAGTCTGTCCCTGCCCCGGAAATGATCTTTGAAAAATTCCTCAAACTGCGTTCCGAACCGTACATTGAATAACCCGTCCTTACTGATAAATCCGGGGAACGGGGCCAGTGTCCTGTTTTCATATTCCGATACTGTATTTCTGTTGATAACAGAAGCCGGCAACGGAAGCATACAGCAGAAAAGCAGAATGATAAAACTTTTGCAGGTAAAAAAATCATTCTCATCAAGGCGTTGCAGGAAATAATAGAAAACAGAGAAACTCAACAGCAGAAGGAGTATAAAAACAATACAGCAGAACATATTATCGATCTGCCTCGCAGCCTTTACCGCTTCGTTGCGGCAGAAGATGACTGCGGAATCTATTTTCTTACTGGATACAATAATTTTTTCTGCACTTTGTTCATGACAGAGAAGACTTTCTGCATAAATACGCTGTCCCTGTAAAAAATCCAGCGTATTTGCTCCGGATACTTTCAGGCTCCGGATCTCCAATTTTCCGCCTTCCGCAAAAAATTTGAGATGCAGTACAGCCATATCTCTCAAAGGCAGAAG
>JAZKZE010000170.1:0-9936 GCA_045612485.1 Victivallales bacterium
CAAAAATCTGAAAGTGCATCTGCTTTGATCTGTAAAAGGAGCATTTTTAGGCTGTTACCGCAGAGGGTAGCAGTCTCAAATTGCCTTTCACACCTCTTTGCAGCTGCCTCTTTGATTTTTTTTGAATGAGTTTTTAATTACCTCTGAAAAATCAGATTTTTTCCCGGGGAACGAGAAGGAAAAAGGAATCATTTTTTCTTACAATCTTATCAAAGGGGAAGGTTATCTCCATTCCCTTTGATGCTTTTTCCGCAGGAACATCATTGGCGTGAAAATCAGAAAGAATTCCTTCCTCTGCTCCTGTGGTGGGGCCCGTAATGAGAAAAACATCTTCTTTTTTCACTTCCCCGGAAGTCAGAAGTACCTGGACGATTTTTGCTTTGGGAAAATAATTGAGAACTCTGCCGCAGAGAACTTTTTGCTTTGCGGCTTTATTTTCGCCGGAACATGCCCATTCTCCGATCTTTTCCCCCAGATAATATCCTCCGTGCCAGAAGCCTCTGTTGAAGACTTCTCCGAGGGCTTTTTTCCATTCCTGCACCTGTTCCTGTGAAGGAGTGATATGGTTCTCATACATTGTAATGGCTTCTTTATATGTTTTTGTGACTTTTGCCACATAATCGGCTGAGCGTCCCCTTCCTTCGATCTTCAGAACCGATACTCCCGCATCCAGAAGGCGGGGCAGAATTTCTATGGTACATATATCCGATGGGGACATGACATAATGATTGGTAATGGCAAGTTCGTTATCATTGGCTGTATCCCGTACTGTATAGCTTCTGCGGCAGGGCTGATAACAATCCCCCCGGTTGGCGGAAGAGTTGAAAAGAGCAAGACTCATATAGCATTTGCCGGAAACTGCCACACACAACGCGCCATGTACAAAGACTTCTATTTTTACAAGTTCCCCGGAGGGACCGGTAATCTTCTCATTCCGTATTCCTTTGCAGATGGCGGCGATCTGCTGTAAATTGAGTTCTCTTGCCAGAACCATCACATCCGCATATTTTGCATAGAACTTCACTGCCTCCAGATTGGTGATATTTGCCTGAACGGAAAGATGGATACTTAAATTTTCCCTTTTTGCCATTTCCAGGACTGCGGTATCTGCGGCAATGACTGCATCGATCCCGGCTTTCTTTGCCGCTTTGCAAAGCAGTTCCGCTTCTTCAAGTTCATCATCAAAAATTACGGTATTGAGTGTCATCCATGCCTGTACGCCTTTTTCATGGCATCTTTTTGCGATTTCCGGAAGATCCTCCACTGTAAAGTTTACTGTGGCGCGGGAACGCATATTGAGCTTTCCCACTCCGAAATAAACGGCAGAGGCTCCGTTGCAGAGAGCTGCGCTCAGAGATTCAAAACTTCCCGCAGGAGCTAAAAGGACTTTCTGCATAGCAAACCTTTCTCTTTTCCGGTATGAAACCTTTATTTTTTATTCTTTCTTTGAACAG
Source organism: Victivallales bacterium (assembly GCA_045612485.1). Taxonomy (GTDB): domain Bacteria; phylum Verrucomicrobiota; class Lentisphaeria; order Victivallales; family UBA1829; genus RGIG5327. The sequence continues at coordinate 1,455 of JAZKZE010000170.1, forward strand.
GCACTTTTTGCCACGATCCCGGAAAGAAACAGCAAGGCAAGAACGTTGGGAAGCACCATCAGCTGATTGAACATATCCTGTAACGCCCAAACCAGATCACTTTTCATCATGGTTCCGGCAAAAATACATATTACGGAAATAAGGGAATAAAGAAGTAATCCTCTGTTTTTTGTGAGATAGGCAAAATTGATCCTGCCGAAGTAGTTCCAGCTCAAAATGGTGGAGAAGGCGAAGAAAAGCAGACATACTGCAATAAAAATATTGCCGAGGGAAACATTGCTTGCCAACCCCATGGCATACTGTACCATATTGGTCTGGGTGATATTGTGCTGTTTCACAAGCGATAGATAATTGGCAGCATTTGCCTGTGCGAGAGGCCCGTCGCCTGTATAGAGAACGGAAATAACGATAAGGGCGGTCATGGTAAGGACTATTGCAGTATCAATAAAGACCCCCACCATGGCAACGGTTCCCTGTACATGAGGTGTGGGGACATTGGCGATTGCATGGGCGTGGGGGGTAGATCCCATCCCTGCTTCATTGGAAAAGAGACCCCGTTTCACCCCCTGGCTTATGGCAATTTTCAATGCCTGACCTATCCCGCCGCCGATAAGGGCTTCCGGAGTGAAGGCGTATTTGAGGATAAGGGAGAGGGTTTCCGGAATATATTGAAGGCGGGTGATAAGGACAAATACGCCTCCTGCAAGATAAAGAAATGCCATCACCGGAACAAGTTTTTCTGTCACCTGAACAAGTCTGCCCACTCCGCCGATAAAAATCAGTCCGGCAGTTACAGCGATCACAAGTCCCACAGCCCATGAAGGTATTCCGAAAGCGGTATGACAGGTTTCCCCGATGGAATTCGCCTGTACCATACAGCCCATAAACCCCAGGGAAACGGTAATGGCAACCGCAAAGAATACAGCAAGAAAGGTTCCGAAAGCACTGGGAAAGGCTTTTTTGATATAGTAAACAGGTCCCCCTTTATGGGTTCCGTCAGTTTCTGTTATACGGGTTTCCTGCGCAAGAACTGCTTCTGAATAGTTTGTCGCCATCCCGAAAAAGGCAATGACCCACATCCAGAAAATCGCTCCGGGCCCTCCTGTAAGAATGGCTCCGGAAGCTCCCACCACATTTCCCGTTCCCACCTGAGCGGCAACAGCGGCAGTCAATGCCTGAAAGGAACTCAGTCCGGCTTTCTTCTGATCGCCGTGAAGGGAGAATTTGCCGAAGGCATTTTTCCAGCCTTCTGCAAAACAGCGGATCTGCACGAACCTTGTCTTGAATGTGAAAAAGATACCGATCCCTACAAGGAGAATGGTAAGCACATAATCAGACAGACAACTATTGATATCTGATACGGTTTGAAGGATTTTTTCTTCAGTCATAAATAAACCTTACTATTATGGAAACTATATTTTATGAACCGATAAGTTCAAGAAATTTTTTATAGCATTTTATACTTCCGCCCGGTGTATTGATCTCAAGGATCACCGGAACATCAGAAGGAAGAACTCCTTTTTTCCTGGCGAGGAAGTAACCGCTCAGGGCAATGACCTTGTCATAAAAGCCTTCCAGCGGAAAGTGATTTTTGAAATGGTATTCTTCTATTTTCACGATCTGGTGGAAATGAAAACCTTTGAAAGGCAGTCTTTCTTCTGCATAATAGTCACTCATATATTCATGAATGGAAAAAGGAACATTATTTCTTGCGTGTCCGATATCGCAGTGAAAACCGATATTGCCGTACGCGGTCACTTTTTTCAGATGTTCGATCCAGGAAACACACTCCTCAATGGTACAGCCGTAATTACGTTCATTATCATTCCATTTCTGATATTTTGTATGCAGATTTTCTATGGCGATCACCACATTTTTTTCCATGAGAGGGGTAAGGAGTTTTACAAAATTTTCCGTAAGAAAATTTTTCTTTGCCGGAAAATCTGCTGCTGTGACTTCCGGTACATGAAGGGTGACTCTGTCACAGGAAAGAAGCAGAGCAGCATGCACCCCTTTTGCCAGATCGCAATCCATACTGTTTTCATCTGGTCGCAGATTGGGCAGATGCAGAGACAGACATTTCCCTCCCGCCTTTCTCCATTTTTCCACAGCAGAAAAAAGTTCTTTGCTCATATTATCCAATGCTTCATAACGCAATTCCGCCACCGGAATGGAAAGACGCGCCGCCTCTTCCAGTGTTTCCAGCGGCTCCCGCATACAGGAAACACCCAGCATGGCAAGAAAGGATCTTTTTTCCTCTTTTGACCACAAGGAAGGATCCATTCCTTCCAGTATATGTTCCCGTCTTTTCCAGGAACCGTCTTTCTGCTGTTCCATGAATACTACAGCAGGGGGATTGCCGGAGGCTTTGTCCGGATCAAGACCACGCATGGTATATTCCCCGTCTTTGTGGACGTGACCGGCAATGATTCCTGTAACCGCTTTACGTTCCTGTGCCTTTGCAAGACTTTTCTTTGCCTTTTCCTGCCACATTTCCGGGGGATAGTGGGAACATAAAAGAAAACAGGAGTCTGCCGGAAGTGAATCCATTTTTGAAATATCTTCCTCCTTGACTGCGGAAGAGGAGCTGTCCATAAAAATAACAGGAATATTCCCCTGTGGTGGTATATTCTGGGCAGCAAGAGCTTTTTCACACTGACTTCTTGTTTCCGCATTTCCCGGTGTGGAATAGAAGGGGAGGGGGCATTTTTCCAGTTCCGACATCAGAAGATATGTTTGTTTTTCTGTTCCGCTTGCGGTCAGATCCCCGATACCGATAAGGGCATCGGCTTTTCCGTTTTGAGCTGCTTTCAGAGCTTCCGGAAGAATAATCTTGTATGTAAGGGATTTTCTGCTTTCCGTAAGGTGCAGATCTCCTATGATCGCTAAAAGCATAGTTTCTCCTGTTATTTTTTATTGTTTACTGCAAATGTGATCCTTGAATTGCCTTTTTCAAGCAGTAAAGAGGCAGTTCTTTCCCCCTTTACTGTTATTTTACCTGCTTCCTGTGCTGCAAGATCAAGCCATAATCTCGAACGGAAACCCTTCTGTTCCTCAATGCAGATCATTGGAACAGTAAAAAAGTTGCAGGCAACGTTCATGTTGATATTCCGTGTTTCTTTCCCCAGTGCCAAAGTATTTTTGATTCCCGCCTGTTTCAGCCACAGATGGAGAATATATTCTTTCCCTTCAACACGGAGCTTTTTTGCTTTTTCATATAAATAGAGAGTCTTTCTGTAAGGGGAAAGCCTTCCGGCGGTTTCCGGTACGGGGGGGATCACCGGAACAGCTTTTTCCATTCTTATCAAAAGAATATCCCCCAGCATTTTCCAGGAATCCATTGCGGAAACATGAAAACGGATCCTTTCATCATATCTGTTACTTTTCTTTGCCGGGATCCCTTCCATGATATAGGTATTTTTCCTGAGCTTTTTTACCACTGGAAGTCTGCCGGAACTGGGCGGGGTGAGTCCATGAAAAAATCTCATATTTTTTGCATATGCGATCCGGATAACACTTTTTGCAACAGGAAACTCATTATCCGGGAAAAGTTCCAGTAAAAAATCTTCTCTTTTGCCCGCCTGAATGAAACGGGAACTTTTATGGATGAAAAGAGAATTTTCCGGAAGAGACAGCTTTTCGGGACTTACGCTGTCCCGGTAATATCCGCCGGGGAAAAACTGTTCCACATAACTGTTTTCAAGTTGGATAAAAGGGGGGGAAGAGAGTTGTTTCTTTATAAAAAATTCTCTTGTTATTGCGATTTTGCAGGAATAATCTTTATAAAGTTCTATATTGAATTCCTGATAAGTACATACGAGGTCTTTATCCGGATATTTTCCTGCAAGGCGTTTGCTTTCTTCAAGCCTTTTTATGATTTCCTCTCTGCCGGGGCGTACATAAACGGTTTTGTTTTCAGCTGCAGAAAACGGTAGAAAAAACATTGCCGTATATAAAATAAATGTTACGGCAAAGGGTATGATGTAAGAATTGTGTTGCATTTTTTCTTTACAGGAAAATAAATCCCGTTGTCCCTTTCAATAAAAAACGCATCTCAACGTTTTTTTGTCAGTGCGGTATAGGTTCCGTAATAACGTTTGTTGACAAGTGTTTTTTTCTGTTTCATGTTTCCGGAAGGAAGGGAAGATGGTTTTCCTTTTTTCTCTGAGGAGAACTGTCTGACCTTTTTTCCCGCCGGTACAGCCTGACTGCTGACAGGATTCTTTTTTCTTGCTTCTCTTGCTTTGCGTTCCGCTTCCCACAATTTTATCTTTGCCGCCATGATTTTTTTCGATGCAAGACGTCTTCTTGCATCATAAAGAGCCGGGTCGATATCCGGCGGAACACACCAGTAGCGCAATGTCCTTTCCGCAATATTGCGGAAGTAGGGGCCGGTCACACTTCCTCCGTAATAGGTCTTTCCGGAAGGCTCATCCGCTGTGACCAGAAGCACGAGCCGGGGATTATCTGCCGGAACAAAACCTACAAAGGAGGCAATATGATTTTTATTGGAATATCTGCCGTTGATGACTTTCTGTGCTGTACCTGTTTTGCCGGCAACGTAATAGCCGCGGATCGCCGCCTGTGCCGCTGTTCCACCGGGTTCCGTAACAAGTTTCATCATATCAACGATCTCTTTATGGGTTTCCTTTCTTCTGAAAACCGATCTTGTTTCCGCAAGAGGATTTTTGTGGATTTTTCCATCTGCCGTGACAGTTCTGTCCAGAAGACGCAGTTTGACCGGATGACCGCCGTTGGCAAGCATACAGTAACCGCGTACCAGCTGAAGCGGGGACGCCGCCATCCCCTGACCGATGGGAATACGGGTAAGAGATACTTTCGCCCATTTTTCCACATTGCGGTAAAGTCCTTTGGATTCATTGGGCAGCTGAAGACCGGAACGTTCCCCGAACCCGAAGGACCGGAGAGTAGTATCCACCATGTATTTACCCATAAGTACAGCAATTTTCGCTGTACCTATGTTGCTGGATTGCTTGATGATCTCACTTACCGTTACTTTCCCGATCTTGTGATCGTCTTTCAGAGGATGGCCTCCGTAGTACCATCTGCCGTTTTCGCAGTCAAAAACTGTATCCGGTGTGACAATATTTCTGTCCAGTGCCCCCGCTACGGCAAAGGGCTTGATAATGGAACCGGGTTCAAATACATCTTCCGCCATACGGTTTCTCCAGCAGTTGCTTTTCATACTGGTACGGTCATTGGGATTGAAGGAGGGACGCTGTGCCATGGCAAGAATATCTCCTGTATAAGGGTCAGCCATGATGGCATAGGCACTTTTCGGATTGTGCTCCGCCATAAGTTTATCCAGTTCCTCCTCCAGGATTGCCTGAATGGGTTCCCGGATGGTAAGGAAAATATTTGCCCCGTCCCTTTCCTGTACAGCAGTGGTCTCTGTTGAAGAGATGGGGACACCGTCTCTGGTACGTTCATAGATTACTTCACCGGCAACACTCTGCATACTTTTGGCATATTTCTTTTCCATACCCGTTACAGGAGTGATCTTGCCTCCGGACAGTGTTGTGATCCCCAGAATATTTGCCAGCATCCCCTCTTTGGGATAATATCTTGCATAATCCGTACGGCAGTGAACATATCTGCGTACAGAAGATTCTTCGATATTTTTCTGATGTTTTTCAAAATCCTCATAGGGAATACGGGTTTTCAGAAGAAAATACTGTACCGGAATGACCTTTTTCACACCGTTTTTGACAATAACTCTGCTTTTGCGGGAAAGGCCCCTGCGGACTTTATCCCTGTCCAGCCCCAATTCCGCGGAAAGAAACTCAACAGCTTTCTCAAAATCTTTCACCGGAATGGCAGATGGATCGGCAAAGATCACTCCGTAGGGACGGTTGCCTACAAGAAGATAACCGGAGTGATCGTAGATCTCCCCCATGTTCCCTTCCGTGACCTTTTTGGCTGTATATTTTTTTCTGGCTTTGGCGAAAAGTTCATCATGGCGCATGATCTGCACCTTGTACAGATGAAAGATCAGAAAACCGAATACACCGGTAAAAATAAGGAAGGCAGTGAAAATCCTTATACTCATGCTTCTGAACTGTGTCATGACTTACTTTTCTCCTTTCTCTTTCTTTATTGTCGCAGTGTTATGTTATGTACGGAAGGATTTGATCTTTTCCGTTTAATTATTTACAGTCTGTTTTCCGTAACTGCTGTAGCTGTCTTTCCGGCGGTTTTCCGTTACTTTTCTATCCTTTTTCAAAGGAGCATTTTCTGCATAGGATCTCTGGTGGAGTCCCTGTGCTGCAGAAGGTTCCCGCAGAAGAGCCACATGCTGTATCTGGGTATATTCTGCCGCCCTCAATCCCAGTTTGCCGGTTTTGGACATAATATAGGAACGGGCAGAATATGCCGCTTTTTTATTTCGCAGGTGCATGGTTTCCTGCTTGATGATCTCGATTTGACGGTCGATCCTTTTTGCTTCCCGGTTGAGATTTTCTGTTTTCGCCTTGAAAACGATCCTTGCAAAGTGAGCCCCGGAAATCAGAATAGCCGCCATAATGATCTTCAGCGTCAACGCCCAGACCCAGCTTCTGTTTTTTACGGTGTTCCGGTACTGCTTCGGTTCCGGAGCATGTTCTTTCATTCTCGTGTAAGTGTTCATCTTTTCTGCCTGCCTTTGTTCCGGTTTATTTCTGTATTAAAGTTTTCTGAAATCCTGTTCTTACTGCTGCCCGCAATTTTGCACATGCAGCCCGCTGATTGTTCATGAGTTCCGTATCTCCTGCTGTCAATGGTTTTTTCGTTCTGATCTCCAGCAGGGGATTCCAGTTGCAGACACACACCGGAAAGGAGGGGGGGCATTTACATTTTACCGCCATATCCTGGAAAAAGTTTTTTACGATCCTGTCTTCAAGGGAATGGAAAGAGATCACAGCGAGAGTCCCGCCGGGATTCAGACAATCCACTGCCGCTTCCAGTCCCCTGCGTAACTGTCCCAGTTCATCGTTCACCTCTATACGCAAAGCCTGGAAACACAGTGTGGGGGAGGGTAATGACCCCTTGCGGACATTACGTTTCAGGACACTTTCACATACCTCTGCAAAACCTTTTGTCGTGGAAAACTTCTGTTCGAGACGTTTTTCACATATCCTTTTAGCCAGAAGAGAAGCCTCTTTAAGTTCCCCGTATTCCCGGAAGATCCGGCAAAGCTCCTGTTCTGTGCCCGTATTGAGAATTGTTGCTGCTGTTTTCGGACTTTTTCTGTCCATTCTCATATCCAGCGGACCATTGAACCTGAAGGAGAATCCTCTTTCCGGATCGTCGATCTGTGGGGAAGACACTCCAATATCCAGCAGAATAAAATCAGCTTTTCCATATTCTTTCTCCTCTGTAAGTTGTTTCATATCTGCATATTCACCTTCAGCAAGAATACATCTTTCTGCGGCAAAGGCAAGTTTCTTTTCCGAACGTTTCAGGGCATCCGGATCCCTGTCGATCCCCAGCAGGACTGCCTGCGGGATCTTTTCAAGGATCATGGAACTGTGCCCGCCGCAGCCGAGAGTCCCGTCAATAACTTTGAATACCTCTTTTTGCTGCTGTTGTGCCGCAGTACAGGCAAGAGCAAGTACCTCCTGTGCAAGCACGGGAATGTGAGCAAAATCTTTTTTATCCTTACCTGTTTCCATTTTCCTGTCCATTATTTTTTCAACCCGAGAAGGCTTTCCAGACCGCTCTGGGCATTGTTTTTATTGTTGATCTCATCCAGTATGCTGAAATATTCTTCATCAGAAGCAAGGGCTTCCGCTTTCTGGAACTCTTCCCATTTTTCCGGTGCCCAGAGCTGGAAATACCAGATCGAACCTACCAGTACCACCTTTGAACTCAAGTTCGCATATTCCATAAGCTGGGTATTGATTTGTATTCTGCCCTGTTTATCGCAGACACACTTCATTGCCCGGGAACCCAGCAGTGCTAAAGCCCTCATCCCCTTTGCATCTGCAAGGGAAAGTTTCTTTGCCGCACTGAGGATCTCTTCCTGGAAAGTCTGTTCAGGGATTGCCTGGATCAGGTGATCTCTGGCAGGCAAAAGCACAAAACGATCCCCCGCATCCCCGCTTCTCCATTCAGAAGGGATCGCAAAACGTCTTTGCGAATCAATGGTATGCGTGAAATTCTGTACAAAACAATATTCTCCGGATGATATTGCCATGCGCATTCCCGTTTTTGTTTTTCTTTCCTGTTTGACCCTTAATGTTCCTTTATTCCCCTAATCACTCCTATTTGCCCCTAATCTACCCTATTTTTTCCTTTTTGCAAGTTTTTTTTGAAAAAAAATTAAAAAAAAGTGATTTTTTTTCACAGCTGTCCCATAAAATCATGGAAAAAAGAGAAATGTTCGGTTGCCAGGCGAGGCGGTTGCCAACCAGCGCGCAGTGGATGTGCGAATGAACCGCAGGGCATTTTCTTGCGGACGCTCACAAGGAATTGTGAGCGTATG
>JAZKZE010000171.1:0-7592 GCA_045612485.1 Victivallales bacterium
CCGCTTGGCCTCCGACTTGTATGCGGCAATAGAGGCATTGTCTGACCGTACAGATGAATCCTATATCCGCAGGGAATTTGAAAAACGGCGCAACTGCGTATTGGAAGAACTGGAAACGATCCCTGAAATCAGAAGTATGGGGATCCCGGCGACATTCTACGCTTTTCTGGATGTTTCCCGGACAGGAATGAGCGGCAAAGAATTTGCTTTGGAACTTTTAAAATCCAAACAGGTAGCTCTGATCCATGGCAGTGCTTACGGCGGGGATGCCTATAAGGATTTCATCAGGATCGCCTTTACCATGCAATGCGGGGAACTGCGTAAGGCTTTTGCAAGGATCAGAGAGTTCCTTGCTGAACGCAAGGCAAAATAAGAATACGGCAGAAGGAAGATGATAATGAATAAAGAAGAATTGAAGCAGTATATATGTGATTTTCTGGATTCCCGTAAAGAAGAAATCATCCGTACAGGAGAGGAACTGCTCCGGATGCCGGAACTGGCCTATTGCGAAAACCGGACATCCGCTCTGGTGGGCAGTCATTTTAAGAAGCTGGGCTTGAAAGAGAAGACAGGTCTTGCCATTACCGGACGCAGGGCAGATATAGATACGCAAAGACCCGGACCCCGCCTTGCGATCCTCGGGGAACTGGATGGATTAATCGTTCCGCAGCACCCTTTTGCAGATCCTCAAACCCATGCTGCCCATGCCTGCGGACATCATGCAGCACTCAATGCCATGTTGGGATGTGCAAAAGTTTTGACAAGACCGGAAGTTATGCAACATCTTTGCGGCTCCCTTGCTTTTATTGCGACGCCGTCGGAAGAGTGTCAGAATCAGCCATATATAGCAAGTCTGATAGCCGAAGGCAAATTACAGTTTTTCGGCGGCAAATCGGAAATGATTGCAAAAGGTGTTTTCGATGATATCGATCTTGCCATGATGTGCCATGCAGGCGGAAGCAATTTCACCCCATCCGGCTTTAACGGTTTTGTTATGAAACGATTGCTCTTCCACGGCAAATCCGCCCACGCCGGGGCAAACCCGGATAAAGGGATCAATGCTATTTCCATGATGCGTTCTGCCATGACTCTTCTGGACGCCCAGCGGGATACATTCCGGGATGAAGATCATGTACGGATCCACGGCTATATCCCTGACGGCGGCGAAGCGGTAAATGTAGTCCCTGACCGGACTGTTTTCACCTTGCAGGTTCGGGGGGCAACTCCGGAAGCGATCAGTGATGCTTCGGAAAAAGTGGATCGCTGTGTGCAGGCTGCGGCACTGGCATTCGGCGGCAGGGCGGAAGTACAGAATCTTTTTGGATTCATGCCGCTTATTGCCTACGGGGAACTGGATGGTATCCATGAGGAAAATGTAAGAAATATTATTGCTCCGGGCGTTCCCTTCACCAGAGGGATCTACCGGCCATCCTCCACAGATATGGGAGATGTAAGTATGATCATCCCCTCGTTACATGCTTATTTCCGGGGATTCTCCGGAACAGCCCATACCGATGACTTTCTGGCATGTGACCGTGTACAGGCGTATGTGGATCCCGCCAAAATGCTTGCCTTGAATGCCATTGACCTTTTATGGGGGGATGGAAAAGCAGGCAGAGAAGCAGCAAAGGCAAAAACACCTCTTACCAAAGAAGAGTATCTGGAAAAAATGCAGGCTTTCTCCTCCGGAACAGAGTATGATTTCCGTAAAAAGGAACAGGAATAAGTACATTTTTGCAATATGCCTTTTCCGGATCAATGAAAACACTCCGGAAAGGCTCGCATATATAAAAAATAATTCAGGGAAAAAAAATGTTTTCAGAAAAAACAAAAATTGATTTGCAGAATGTTCTGGATGAATATACCTCTTCCGGAAAAGAGTGCGGCTGTCAGCTTGCAGTCTATCACAATGGTCATCTCCTTTATGATCTTGCCTCCGGCTGGACAGATGAAACCAAAAGCAGAAAAGTGGATACTCAAACCCTTTTCCCCGTTTTCTCTGTGGGCAAGGGGATCGTTACCACACTGATCCACGTTCTGCATGAAGAAGGACTTATTGATTATAATGCCCCCGTTACCGACTACTGGAAAGAGTACGGAAAAAACGGCAAGGAGAAAACACTTGTAAAAGATATTCTTTCCCACCGGGCAGGACTTGCCCATCTGCCGGTCATGGAAAAAATGGAAGATAAATACAACTGGGAACATTTATGTAAAAATGTGGAGGAAGCCGCCCCCTCTCTTCCCATCGGCGGAAAAAATCAATATCATGCGGCGATCTACGGCGTTCTTACCGGACATCTTGCAGAATGTGCCACCGGCAAAGCCCTGACAGATTTATTGCAGGAAAAACTTTTTGCGCCTTTGGGGATCGAAAATATGTTTTTCACTCTTCCGGAGGAAAAGTACAGCAATCTGGCAAAAATCGTCAATACGGAGAATAAATTTTATCTTGATCACAATGAAAAATATGCTCTCTCCGGATTGAATCCCTCCAGTAACGGCACATGCAATGCCAGAAGTCTTGCCATGATGTATGCCTCCCTGACCGGGGATGGACTCAATGGCAAAAGACTTCTTAAAGATGAAACGATCGGAAATGCCACAATTTTATGCAGAAGCAGCGATGACCCTCTTCTGCCGGAACAGTGGAACGGATTCGGATTGGGTTACGTTCTCTGCGGCCCCCGGAATGAAGATATAGGAAGGATGTTCGGGCACGGCGGAGCCTGCGGAAGTGAAGGTTTTGCCGATAAAAAGACCCGTCTTGCAGTGGGCTTCACCAAAAACAGGGCGTTGAAAGAGCATCCCCATCACGAAATACGCAACAGGATCTCGGAAATCCTGGATCTGCCGTCAAGAGTGTGGTAAACTTTTTTCCCCTTTTCCGGTATCGTCCATTTCCACCACCGGATCATCCGGATCCTTTTCGGCGGCGGCAGAAAGGGCGATACCGAAGGAAAGCATGACAGAAAGAAGGGAACTGCCGCCATAACTCAACATGGGCAATGTTACCCCGGTGGCAGGAAGAAGGACACTATTGACACTTATATGCAATAATGCCTGAAAGAAACAGAGCATCCCCGCACAGAACACATATAATCTGCCGCATTTTCCTTTTGTATTCCAGGCAATAAGGGTAAAGGCGATCCCCAGACCGGCAAAAATCAGAATGACAAGTCCGCTTCCGGCAAAGCCGGTAAGTTCCACAATAGAGGCGAAAAGAGAATCGGTATGAGGTAAAGGCAGGTAACTTCTTGCCCATAAAGCGGTTCCATGTTCCGAACCGAACATCCCGCCATGGGCAAGAGTATATTGAAACTGCCGCATGTGCCAGGAACGCACCCCTGCCCCGTCAGGATTGAAAAAGGCAAGGATACGCATAAAAGCATAATCATGGCGGAAAATAAAATAAAGGCCGCTGACAAAAAGCGTTCCGGCAGCCAGCAGAAAAGCGGAAAGCGACCCTTCCCTGGAGGCGGCAACAATAAGAAATGCACCGAAAAAGACTGTGGCTGACCCGAAATCCGGTTCTTTCATCAGAAGAAATACAAAAAAGAAGGTAAAAGCAAGCATAAGGAAAAACCGTCCGATACTGATTTTTTTCTCTTTTGAAGCAAAAGAGGTGAGCGCAAGCAGGAAAAAGACTTTTATGAGCTCTGAAGGCTGGAAATAAAAATTGCCCGGCAAAGCAAGCCATCCGCGCATTCCATTTACTTTGTACCCGAAAAAGAGTACAGCAAGAAGCAGTAACGCAGATATTCCCGCAAAAAGATATACATTTTTCTTATAGTACCGGAAGGGTACAAGGGAAGAAAAAACAAACAGAAGCGAACCAACTCCCAACCAGCATAACTGCCGTAAAGCAAAGTATAAAGGCTCCTGTTCCGTGATCCTTGCATTATAAATGGACAGACACCCCAGCAATCCTCCGCAAAGGAGAAGCAGAAAGACCAGAAAAGGAAGAAGATCCTTTCCTTTTTTTCCTCCGGAAGCATGATATATTTCTTTATTTTCCGGCATTTTTCCTGCCCGCCTTTCCCTCTACAACCGTGAAATCCTTTCCCTGTAACAGTTCCTCCATACTTACAGAAAGAACAAGATCTTTCCCGTTTTCCGGAGAAGTCCCGCTGATGGTTTCCGTTACCCAGAATCCGTATTTATCCAGCATGACTTTTACCATCCCGGGAGAACCGCTTAAAACCCGGTCATACTCTTTTTCCAGACCGCATACCCCCCGCAGAATACCATCCTCATCCGGAAGAACGATACCCAGTTTTTTCATCACATCTTCCGGGACATCCTTTATGGCACATTCCCGGACAAAAACAGCTTTCACCGTAAAATCCCTGTTCAAACGTTCTTCTTTTGTATAAAAGATGACCTCTTCCGGCAACAGATCTTTTTTCAGGATCATGCCGCAATACAATCCTTCCGGATTGATCTTTACCACACTTTTCTGCGGAGGCATTTCAAAAATAAAGAAAGGATAACGTTTTTTCAGCCGTTCCCGCCGTTTCTTCCGAGCTTCAAGGGAAGAGTGTACCCTTGTAACCACAAGATCGTAACGCACAAGCGTTTTAAGTATGACCACATTGTTTTTATCCCGGACTGCCCCCCTCAACGGCGGAACAAGATACTGCTTCCAGCCGATATTCCTGCTTTCCGCAAGATATTTATCCTTTTTCCACACAGAATACCAGAATACATGGCAAACGGCGATACCCGCCCACACAAGCAGACTCATAAGAATAAAGGTGGATCTTTTTCTGAAACCTGTATCTGTCATTTTTCATTCTTCCTTCCGGAAGCGTTTTTTCCGGGAGAGATCCCGGCAGCACGCAGAAATATGTGGGGAGCTTTATTGACACATTTAAGGTATTCATCTCTTTTTTCCTCCCGGATGCCTTCCCGGTATGCCATCACCATATCGAAAGCGGTATTTTCCACTCTGTTCACCGCAACAGGACGCCATATACCGTACGCAACAAGTTTCGTTGCCGTTACCCCCAGTAAAATAAGGACAAGACAAGTCAGGAAAAACAGAAAAAGAAAACGTTTTTTCTGCCAGATTTTTGCAATATTGTTTACTTTATTTTCCACAGAAAAACCCCGGAGAAAAAAATTGTGTTGAAGTACAGAAAAAGGAAAAGGGAATGTCCGGCAATATATTCTCATTTTTCCTAAATACAAGTTTAAAATCACAGAATTTCAGAAAAAATAAAAAAAGGTCCCAGCTTATACTTTTTTTGACTTGCAGGAAACCTCTTTTAGTGGTATATTGCAGTAAAAGAAAAATATAAACTGCAATCAGGAAACAATTATGCCTTTTCCCATTGAAGAAAAACTGGTCATCGGGGTGGCATCCAGTGCCTTGTTCAAACTGGATGAAGCCGATGAGATCTTCCGCAGAGAGGGACTTGCCTCTTACAGAAAATATCAGTATGAACATGAAAAAGATCTCCTTGAGCCGGGGATCGCCTTTCCTTTCATCCGCCGTTTTCTGGAACTCAATAAACTTTTTCCGGAAGTGGAACCGGTGGAAGTGGTGCTTTTGAGTCATAATGACCCGGATACAGGAATGAGAGTATTCAATTCCATCGGTCATTATCAGCTGGATATTTGCCGGGCTGCCTTCACAACAGGCAACTCCCCTTTCCGCTATATTCCCGCCTATAATGTGGCTCTTTTCCTTTCCGCAAATGAAAATGATGTATGTGAAGCTCTTTCAAAAGGTTTTCCGGCAGGGTTGGTACTGGACAGTAAACTCAATGACGATCCCGATGACAATGAGTTGAGGACCGCCTTCGACTTTGACGGTGTCCTTGCCGACGACAGCGCAGAAGCCATCTACAAAAATTCCGGCATCAATAATTTTTATATTTCCGAAACGGAAAAGGCGGAGGAACCCCATCCCCCCGGACCTCTGGCGGATCTTTTCACAAAACTTGGCAGGATCAGAACACTGGAAGATGAAAAAAGTAAAAAAGATCCCTCTTACAGAAGATTTCTTAAAACCTCCATCGTCACCGCCCGCAGTGCACCCGCCCACAGACGGGTGGCGACAACTCTGCGCAAATGGGATATAACTGTGGATGAGACCTTCTTTCTGGGCGGTATGAATAAAGGCAGGATCCTTTCCCAGCTCCGTCCCCACATTTTCTTTGACGATCAGAAAGCTCCTCATCTGGAAATGGCAAAATATTATACGCCTTCCGTACATATCCCCTTCGGTGTGTCCGGCGGGAAGAAAGAAAATTGATTCTGATTTTTAATCTTGAATTTCTTACATACAGGAAAAACGATGAATACACAGAAGATCACATTTATCGGAGCCGGGAAAATGGCAACTGCCATTGCTTCCGGTCTTGTAAAAAAGGGCATGACAAAAGAAAACATCTTTGCTTTTGATGTTTCAGAAGAAGCCGCAAAAAGATTTGAAGAAGCTACAAAAGTCCAGTGCGTAAAAGATCTGAAAGAAGCATTGAAAGAAAGTGACATTGTCCTTCTTGCCGTCAAACCCCAATATGCAAAGGAAGCTCTTGCCGGAATACAGGCTCTCATAAAAGAAAAACTCCTTCTTTCCATCTGTGCCGGGTTGAGTATTGATACCCTGAAAGAATATTCCTCCTGTACCCGTATCGTAAGGGTCATGCCCAACACCCCTGCCCTCGTGGGGGAAGGCATGAGCGGTTACGCTTTTTCAGAAAATATTCTTGCTGAAGACAGAAAAACAGCTGAAAATATTCTTTCTGCCATCGGTATCAGCCGGGAATTTCCGGAAAAACTTCTGGATGCAGTCACAGGTTTAAGCGGAAGCGGTCCCGCCTATGTGATCGAGTTTATCATGGCACTTACCGATGGGGGTGTCTATGCCGGACTTCCCAGAGATGCCGCCTACAAAATGGCTCTCCAGACCGTAGCCGGAACAGCGGCAATGCTGAAAAATTCTGCGGATCATCCGGCAGTATTGCGGGACGCAGTCATCTCCCCCGGCGGCACTACCGCCAGAGGAGTGGCAGCACTGGATGCCCATGCCTTCCGGAAAACAGTGATGGATGCAGTCATTGCCGCAACAGAACGTTCCGCTGAATTGAATAAAAAATAAGCCGTTTATTATTACAACACGCCTTTCCGGAAACAGAAGGCGTGTTTTTTATATTCCTTGCGTTTAAAAACAAAAAACCTGTCCATGTGTAACACAGACAGGTCAAATGCAAATCCAAAATGGGGCAAAACTTACTTTGCGATAACCCCGCGGATGCCGAACTTTTCAGCGATCTCAAGATATTTTGCATGATTTTCTTTTGCAAGATACTTGAGCAGACGCTTACGGCGGCTGACAAGAGCCATCAGACCGTGACGGGTGCTGTTGTCATGTTTGTTTGCACGCATGTGCTCGGTGAGTTCCGCAATCCGTTCGGAAAGCAGAGCGATCTGAACTTCCGGAGAACCGGTATCGCCATCTTTACGGGCGAAATTTTTTACGATTTCAGTTTTTTTTGCTTTTTCCATTTTTATATTTCCCTAAGTTTTTAAGCGAAGACTATATATAATTTACCCTGCTTTTTCTTTTTTGCAAGAAATAATTG
>JAZKZE010000172.1:0-23631 GCA_045612485.1 Victivallales bacterium
AACTCCAACTATGGTATGACCGGCGGTCAGATGGCTCCCACCACCCTTCCCGGACAGGTGACAACAACAAGTCCCTACGGAAGAAAAGTGGAAACCGACGGATTTCCCATGAAGATATCCGAGATCGTCAATGCTCTGGAAGCTCCTGTGTATATTGAACGTGTGGCTCTTACCACCACCGCCAATATCCAGAAAGCCAAAAAAGCTGTGTTCAAAGGAATCAAAAACCTGAAAGAACGCAAAGGGTTCTCCCTTATTGAAGTACTCTCCCCCTGTCCCATCAACCTCAAGATGAATGCGGAAGAGATCAATAAGTTCATCGAAGAAAAGATGATGAAACAGTTCCCGCTGGGCTGCATCCGTGACAATTCTGAAACGGCTGTACCCTATATTGCACCTCCTGTGATCCGTGATGCGGAAAAAGTGAGAGAAACTCTCTTCCCCCGCCGTTTGACAGAAGGGGTTGCTGCTGATTTCCGTAATGAATCTCCCATTTTTGATCAGGAGATCCGTGTGAAACTGGGCGGATTCGGCGGTCAGGGTATTCTCAGTCTGGGTAAGATGTTTGCGGATATGGCAAGACTGCGTAACTTCAATGTTACCTGGATGCCCTCCTACGGTCCCGAACAGCGCGGCGGATCTGCCAACTGTTCTGTGATTTTGAGCCGCGGCCGTATTCCTTCCCCCATGATCAGCAGGGATTGTGACCTTATGATCAGTATGACTCAGACTGCTTTCGACAAGTTCGGACATGAACTCAAGAAAGACGGTATCCTCATCTATGACAGCTCCACAATGAAAAAGCCTGAAATCGAAGCCGAGGTCATTTTCGGTATTGATGCGCTTCAGATCGCTGATGAAAAAGTCGGCAACAACAAAGTCGCCAACAGCGTTCTCCTCGGCGCACTTGCTGTGATCCTTGAAAAGAAAGGCTATCTTGTGGGCAATGATATTGCAGATTATGACAAGGTTTTTGAAGAAGCCATCCGTGAATGCTTCAGCAAGAAACCCCAGGTCATTGATGCCAATATCGCCGCATACGCAGAAGGTAAAAAGGCTGCTCTGGCAAGTCTTTGAGCCGGCGTTTGATAAAACAGGTTCCCGTTTCAGAAGCGGGAACCTTTGAAATTGAACCATAATACACTAACTGTATAATAAGGAAAAAAGAAAATGGCTATGACAGTTTCTCCTCTTCAGAAGGCAAGACTTGCCTACTCCCCCAAACTTCCCGCCGCCTACAAAAACGGTGCAACTGCAATCTGCACTGAAGGCGAAAAAATGGGTGCTTTTGCTGACAGCGACAAGATCGCCGCTACTTTCAAAACCACCTCCAATCTGCCTGTTCTCACCTTCTCCGAAGGCAAAGGCGAAAAAGGTAAAGCCGTAAATGTGGCAGTGATCCTTTCCGGCGGACACGCTCCCGGCGGTCACAACGTTATTGCCGGGCTTTTTGACGGTATCAAATCCATCAATGCTGATTCCAAACTTTACGGTTTCCAGGGCGGCCCCAGCGGACTTACTGACAATAAATATATCGAAATCACAGCTGATTTCCTTGCTGCTTACCGCAACACCGGCGGATTCGATATGATCGGTTCCGGCCGTACCAAACTTGAAACCATCGAACAGTTCGACAAAACCGAAAAGAACTGCCTGGCTCTGGGCATCAATGCTATCGTCATCATCGGCGGTGACGACTCCAATACCAACGCCTGTCTGCTTGCTGAGTACTACAAGGCTAAAGGTTCCCCCATTATGGTTGTCGGCTGCCCCAAGACCATCGACGGCGACCTGAAGAATGCCTACATCGAAACCTCTTTCGGTTTTGATACCGCTTCCAAAGTTTACAGCGAACTTATCGGTAACATCGAACGCGATGCCAACTCCGCCAAGAAATACTGGCACTTCATCAAACTCATGGGCCGTTCCGCTTCCCACATCGCTCTGGAATGTGCACTCAAGACCCAGCCCAATGTGGCTCTCATCTCTGAAGAAGTCGCTGAAAAGAAACAGAATCTTGATGAAGTTGTCACCATCGTTGCTGAATCTGTAGCAAAACGCGCCGCCAACGGCGAAAACTTCGGTGTGGCTCTCATTCCCGAAGGTCTGATCGAATTCATTCCCGACTTCAAAGTCCTTATCGCTGAACTTAACGACCTTCTTGCCGCTAATGCAGAAGCCTATAATGCTCTTGCTGACAACAACGAGAAAGCCGCCTTCATCAGTGCCAAACTTTCCGCTGAATCCAACAAGGTCTTTGCCGCACTTCCCATGGACATCAAAATGCAGCTCACCATGGACCGCGACCCCCACGGAAACGTTCAGGTCTCCCGTATCGAAACCGAAAAACTGCTTGTGGAACTTGTGAAAAACAAACTTGCCGCCTGGAAGAAAGAAGGCAAATATGTTGGCAAATTCTCCACCCAGACCCACTTCTTCGGTTATGAAGGCCGTTGCTCTGCTCCCTCCAACTTCGATGCAGACTACTGCTATTCTCTCGGTTACAATGCCGCCGCCATCATCGGCACCGGCAAAACCGGTTATATGTCCTCTGTGCGTAATCTGACTGCTCCTGCTTCCGAATGGATCGCAGGTGCCATTCCCCTTACCGCCATGATGAACATCGAACACCGTCACGGTGAAGATAAACCCGTGATCAAGAAAGCACTTGTGGAACTGGACAGCGCCCCCTTCAAGGCATTTGCCGCACAGCGTGAAGAATGGTCTGTTGTGACCTCCTTCACCTATCCCGGCCCCATCCAGTACTACGGACCCTCTGAAGTGGCTGACATCACCACTGTCACCCTCCAGCTGGAAAAGAACTGATATTCCGGGGAGCTGCAAAATGGCAGAAACAAGTAAAATAGATGTTGCACACATTGCGGAACTGGCAAGGTTGAACATCAAAGAAGATGCCATTCTCAAACTGGAAACGGAAATGCGTTCCATTGTGGGATATGTGGAAATGCTTTCAGAGCTTGATGTAAGCGGGATCGAACCTACTGCCCATGCAGTTCCCCGTACAAATGTCCTGCGGGAAGACGTGAAAAAAGAGTCTTTCCCGCGGGAAGCAATGCTGAAAAATGCACCTGCCACTGTGGATCAGGAATTGATCCGGGTTCCCCAGGTGCTTGCGGAAGAGGGGATGGCATGATGGATCTTAAAAAACTTACAATGGTAGAGGCTTCCAAACTTCTTTCCGAAGGAAAAACCACCTCTCTTGAACTCTGTCAGGCATATCTTGACCGTATTTCCTCCGTTGAGGATAAAGTAAAGGCACTTCTTTCCCTGAATAAGGAAGAGGTTCTTGCTCAGGCAAAGGCTTCTGATGAAAGAAGAGCTGCCGGAAAAACTTTGAGTCCTTTTGACGGAGTGCCTGTGACCATCAAGGATAACATTGCTGTAAAGGATCAGCCCTGCACCTGTGCTTCAAAGATCCTGGAAAACTTTGTTTCCCCCTATGATGCCACTGTCATCACCAAATTGAGAAATGCCGGTATGGTACTTATGGGAAGAGCCAATATGGATGAATTTGCCATGGGATCTTCCTGTGAAAACAGTGCTTATCAGAAAACTGCCAATCCCTGGGATATTTCCAGAGTTCCCGGCGGTTCCAGTGGAGGGTCTGCTGCAAGTGTTGCCGCCGGTGAAACGGTGATCGCACTTGGGTCTGATACAGGCGGATCCATCCGTCAGCCAGCCTCTTTCTGCGGGATCGTGGGATTGAAGCCCACATACGGGCGTGTGTCCCGTTTCGGACTTGTTGCTTTTGCTTCCTCTCTTGACCAGATCGGTCCTATGAGCAAGGATGTGCGGGATGCCGCTGCCATGCTGGATCTGATCTGCGGAGAAGATGAAAGAGATTCCACAAGTCTGCCTGTGAATACTCCGGAAGGGGGATTCCTTGCTGCATTGGAAAGAAGTTCTTCTGACCTCAAGGGAGTGAAGATCGGTATTCCCAAAGAGTATTTCAATGTAGAGGGCGTTACAGCCGGTGTGAAGAAGGTGACAGAATCCGCCATGGAGAAATTGAAAGCTCTGGGTGCGGAATTTGTGGAGATCAGTCTTCCCCACACCAAATATGCCATGGCATGTTACTACATTATCGCTCCTGCGGAAGCCAGTGCCAACCTTGCCCGGTTTGACGGCATCCGTTACGGATTCCGCAATGAAGAGTCCGGAGATCTGGTAAAGACCTATTTTGACTCCCGCGGAGAGGGATTCGGGCCGGAAGTGACAAGACGTATCATGCTCGGCACTTATGTGTTGAGCAGCGGTTATTATGACGCATATTATGTGCGTGCCCAGAAGGTGCGTACTCTTATCCGTCAGGATTTTGTCAATGCGTTCAAAGAGTGTGACATCATCTTTACACCGGTAGCTCCCGCACCTGCCTTCCGGTTCGGTGAAAAATCCGATCCCATGCAGATGTATCTTTCCGACGTGTTCACAACGGCACTGAATCTTGCGGGCAACTGCGGAATAAGTGTTCCTGCGGGCATTGATGAGGAAAGCAATATGCCTTCCGGGATCCAGTTGATCGCTCCGGATCTTGCGGAAGAAAAACTTTTCCAGGTGGCGTATGCCTTTGAAAAGGCAAGGGGAGAATTCCCTGCTGCTGCGCTGTAAAAAGAGAAAAAGTATTTTACTTTTGTGATCTTTGATCCGGATGAATTGAAAAATATTTATCCGGATCTTTTGCTTTTTTTCCGGGGTGACCCGGTGGAAAAGCAAAGGAAAAAGAAAGAACAGGAGGAAGAATGATGAAAAATATAAAAAAATCAGGAAAAGGAATATTTTTACTGTTCCTTATCTGTTTATTTTTCTGCGGAAGTGTGATTACGGATCTTTCCGCATTGGAACCCGGCAAGGGATTGCCCCGGCTGCGGGCGGAAAAATGGTACAGCAGGGAAAAGAACAGGGACGTCCGGCTTCAAGCGGTCGTTCTTATGGATCTTACCAGTTCCGATGCTCTGCCATTGCTGCAAATGCTGGAAGGTATCAAATTATCCTCTTCCGGAAAAGATCTTTCCATCACTGTTTTTGTGATGAATCAGCAGAAGATCGCCGATGAAGCGATGAAGGAACTGGGACGGTTTGATTTTCAGATCGGGCTGGATAATAACCTGAAAATGCGTAATCTTCTTGCCGGACATATTTCCCTTTTTCCTCATGCTTTGCTTGCCGATAAAGGTACGGTCATCTGGGGCGGGATGCCGACAGAATTGGAATCCATTGTGAAAAAAGTTCTTGCCGGGAATTTTTCTGCGGAAAAACAGAGAAGAGTGGAAGGATTGCGGAAAGAATTGCAGATCGCTATTCAATCCGGACTTCCAGTGGTCGTTTCTGCAACGGCGGATAAGATCCTGGCCATTATTCCTGATGACCGCCTTGCCATTCAATCCAAACTTTTTGCTCTGGATGCCATGCGGCAGAAGGAAGCTGCTGTAAAATTTATTGAAGAGATCTGCCGGAAAAATCCTCTGGAAATACAGTTTGCTATCATGCTTCTGGATCATCTTATGCGGGATGGAAGATGGGAAAAGATCGTTCCCGCAGCAGAAAAAACTTTTGAAAAATATAAAAACAATCCGGATGCGGTTCTGTTGACAGCCTATATTCTGGAAAATATTCCTTTTGGAATGTTTCTTCCCTCCCGGCAGATCGCCATGACTTCTGAAGTGTGGAATAAATGTAAAAATGATCCCCGGAAGATCCGGAAAGCTCTCGGTGCCGAGATGTATGCCAAGGCATTGAGTATGGCGGGACGTTTTGAAGAGGCTGTGAAATTACAGAAAGAAGCACTCCTTCTCCGTAAAGGGGGAAATATGGAACAGGCGGCGAAAGACCGTCTTGCATACTATATGGATGCTCTTGCCGTATCCGGTAAAGACAGAAAAGCAAATGAAAAAATCCTGAAGGAAAAGAAATGATGAATGAATATAAATCCATAGCCTGCCGTTATCACGAGATCGCCACAAAAGGACATAACCGTTCCATGTTTGAGGAAAGGCTTGTTGCCAATATCCGTATGCTTGCTTCTTACGATAAAATCGAAGATCTTACCGTACAGAGAATGCGTGGCAGGATCTTCATCCGTAAAAAGAAAAATGTGGCTTTTACGCCGGATGAATTGGAAAATATCAAAAAGATGCTTTCCCG
This sequence comes from Victivallales bacterium, assembly GCA_045612485.1. Taxonomy (GTDB): domain Bacteria; phylum Verrucomicrobiota; class Lentisphaeria; order Victivallales; family UBA1829; genus RGIG5327. Next base: position 6,163 of record JAZKZE010000172.1, read on the forward strand.
TGCCTACGGGATTGAATCCTTTTCCCCTGTATTGGAAACGGCTCCGGAACTGGAAAATATCCTTGACCTTGCTGCGAAGTGTGCGTCTGCCCTTATTGAAAAAATGCTGGAAAAGAAGGAAAGCGTGACCTTCCGTTCAAGAGCAAGAAGAAGTGATAAAAGTTTTCCTCTCAAATCCAAAGAACTGGAGATCGAGATCGCAAAAAGGTTATGGGGCGTTTTCGGCGAAAAACTCAAAATCGACCTGACTTCCCCGGATGTTTCTGTGGGAGTGGAAGTCAGGGACAAGATCGCTCTTGTATATTATGGGACTTTCAAAGGTCCCGGCGGACTTCCTGCCGGATGTAATGGAAATGTGCTTGCCCTTCTTTCCGGCGGTATTGATTCCCCTGTAGCCTGCGGAATGACCATGAAACGTGGCTGTAATGTGGAGTTTCTCACATTCCACAGCTATCCCTATACGCCAATGGAATCACTGGAAAAGGTGAAAAATATTGCTTCCAGACTGAATCTGTATCAGAAAAAAGGCAGACTTTTTGCCTGTAATCTTTCTGAATTGCAGAAATTGATCCGGGATAACTGCAATCCCCGTTTCCGGACAGTATTGTACCGCCGTATGATGTTCCGTATTGCGGAAATGGTCTGTCACCGCTACCGGCTGGGAGCGATCGTTACCGGGGATGCTGTGGGGCAGGTGGCAAGTCAGACTCTGGTGAATATGAGTGTGATCAATGACGTGACAAAGATGCTTGTATTGCGTCCTGTCTGCGGAATGGATAAACTGGAAACCATTGACCGGGCTGTGGAGCTGGGGACATACGATCTTTCCATTATTGATCTGCCGGATTCCTGTACCGTATTTGCGCCGGATTCCCCGGCGGTTGCGGCAAAATATTATCTGGTGGAAGCGGAAGAGAAAAAAATCCCGGATCTGGAAAAAGCTCTGGAGGAAACCTTCCGGAATATTGAACGCTTTGATGATCTCTGAAAAGAAGGAAAATTGTTATGAAAAAAGAATTGGTACATTTTGTTGAATGGAAAAGGATCCCGGAAGATAACGTATTTTCTGTAATGGAAGAGATCGTACAATGGGGAGTAAAGAATATTGTTGCCCATCCATGCTTTTTCAAAGAGGATGATCCTTCTTATATACGGAAAATCGCCACATATATGGAGGATGCCGGACTGAAAAGTACTGCCTGTCATGCTTTGTGGGGCAAAGGCAACGATTGTGTTATAACGGATGAGGATGTTTGGAAAGAGATGATCCGCAAACATAAAAAATTCCTGGATCAGCTTTCTGTTCTCGGAGTGAAGACCTATACATACCATCTGGGGGTAGCCCATGAGGAAAAATGGGAAAATATTGCTTCTTATGTGCGGAAAAGTGTGGATGCCCTTCTGCCGGTATGTGAACGCAATCAGATCATCCTTGCACTGGAAAACAGCGGGGAAACGCCTGACCTTATACGGAAAATGTCTGATTTTGTGACAGAATACTCCCACCCGTATCTGGGAATGTGTTTTGACAGTGGTCATGCCAACTGTTACCAGGACGGGATCCGGGAAACTTTGGAAGTGATGCGCAATAATATCGTTACCAGCCACCTGCATGATAATTACGGCTCTTTTGATGATCACAACCCGCCGGGGGGGGGCAATACTGACTGGAATGAACTGGATGCGTTACTGGATACTCTTCCCCGTTTGCTGCATGCGGAAACGGAATCCGGTGATTGGGGGGAAGAAGCCTGGTATGAATTCTGCAAGGCAATGAAAAAAGCATAAAAAAGGGGGAAAGGAAATGTTGGAATTTGGTTTTTCTGCGGTAAATATCAATCCCCCCATGAAAATGGGACTTGCCGGATATTTCAATACCCGGATCTGGACACATGTTCTGGATGATCTTTTTGTCCGGGCGGCTGTTTTCCGGGAGGGGGAAAAGATGAGAGCATTCCTCATTCAGTATGACCTTATTGTATGTCCCCCGGAATTATATAATATGGTAAAGAACCTTCTTGCGGAAAATGGGTTCGGCGATGCGGTTCTTCTGATCACTGCAACCCATTGTCATACGGCACCGGAAGTCCGCCGGGGGAGGGGGGGATTCTGTGAAGAATATCTTGCCTTTGCCGCGGAAAAAACTTTGCAGGCAGTCCGGGCGGCAGTGGAAAACATTGCCTTTTGTAAAGAGATCCGCAAAGGAGTTGTTTCTGACGCAAGAAATTGTTTCAACCGCAGATTCTGGATGAAAGACGGTTGTGTCCAGTCCAATCCGGGTAAACTCAATAAAGATATCCTCCGGCCGGAAGGGGAGATCGATCCGGAGATCCCGCTTATGCTTTTTGAAGATGAAAAGGGTAAAAAACTTTTTCTTGCAAGTATCTGCAATCACGCTGATACTACCGGAGGAGCCGCCGTTTCCGGGGACTGGCCCTCATGGACAAGAAGGGAAGTGGAAAACGTTCTGGGGGCGGGAAATATGTTTTTCCCCCTTATCGGATGTTCAGGGGACATCAATCACTTTGATGTGACCATTCCCGGAGAACAGACGGAACCTGCCGAAGCGGAACGTATTGGAAAGGAATACGGAGAAAGCATTATAAAAGGATTGGGGAAGCTTATTCCCTGTAAAGAAGAAACTGTTTTTTCCTGTAAAAGCATGGATTTTACGGTTCCCTCCAGAGAGATCTTTCCGGAAGAACTTGCGGAAGCTGAAGAGATCATGGAAAAATATAAAGATGTATCCTTTTCGCCTGAAAGTATTAAAAATCTTACAGCAGAGGACTTTGCAAAGAAGAATCCTGTTGTTCTCAAATATTTTGCAGAAACACTTTTTGAGAGAATGAAAGAAAAGAAAGAATATACTTTCAGTGTTACCAAACTGGATTTCGGGGAAAATATGATTATCGGTGTCCCCTGTGAGCCTTTTGTTGCAACAGGACTGCTTCTGCGTAAACAGATCTGTTTCGGAAAAAATACTCTTGCAGCAATTCTCAACAATGGCAGCGGAACAGGATATTTCCCGAATTTGTGGAATTACGGCAGGGGAGGGTATGAAACAACCCCCCGTTCCAATCAGTTTTCTGTTCATTCTGCGGAAAAACTGTTGCAGACTGCGGAAAAACTTATCCATGGCGATTGAGTTTTGAAAGGCGGAATTTTATGTTTGACGGAAAGAAAGTTGCTATTGTGATGCCCGCATACAATGCGGCGGAAACTCTTGTAAAGACTTATGAAGAGTGTATCAGTCAGCCTTTTGTGGATATGGTCATTATTGTGGATGATGCCTCAAAAGACAAAACGGAAAATGTCGCAGAAAAACTTGCACAGAATGATAATACATTTTACTTGCGTCATCCGGAAAACCGCGGGTATGGCGGCAATCAGAAAAACTGTTACCGTATCGCCCTTGAACACGGGGCGGATATTGTGATCATGGTACACCCGGATTATCAATATACCCCTCTTCTTATTCCGGCAATGGCAAGTATGATCGGCAATGGATTATATCATTGTGTGCTGGGATCCCGTATTCTTGGCGGCTTTGCCCTGAAAGGCGGTATGCCTCTCTATAAATATATCTGCAACCGTTTTCTCACCTTTTTTGAAAATCTTTTTACCGGGGCAAAATTATCGGAATATCATACAGGTTACCGGGCATTTTCCGCTGAATTGCTGAAAAAACTGGATTTTACCTATAATTCCGATGACTTCGTTTTTGATAATGAAATGCTTGTTCAGATCCTGTGGACGGGAGTTCGTATTGCGGAAGTGACCTGTCCCACAAAATATTTTGAAGAGGCTTCCAGTATCAATTTCATCCGCAGCTGCAAATATGGTATGGGATGTGTGTTTCTTTCCCTTCTTTACCGTCTGTGCCGCATGGGGATCTGGAAAGATAAGAGATTATCTGCGGAAAGCAAAGATATTTTTATAAAAGGATAAAATAAATATGTGGTGGAAAAAGACCTCTTTTCTCATTTTTCTTACGGTATTTCTTGCCTGTGCCTGGTTCTTTTCCTCTGGGGGCTGGAATCAGATCTCCAGAATAGATGCGATCATGTCCTTTGTGGAATTTCCTGTGGAAAAAAGGGCTAATCCTGATTTTCTTACTTTCCGTATCAATCATTTTGTGCCTTCGCCGGAAAAGGGGTATAATACCGGGGATTGGTCTTTTTACAAGGGAAATTATTACTCCAATAAAGCTCCCGGACCACTGTTTCTGGGGATCCTTGCTTATGCTCCATTGCATTGTCTGGAGTATCTTATATTCGGATTTCTGGATGACATTCTTACGGATGTCATTAATATGTATATTGTCAATCTTGTGCAGAGTGTATTGCCGGCAGCTCTGGCGGCGTGGATACTGTTTCATATACTGCAAATGCTGGGAACCGGAAAATATGCTTCTGCTTTCTGGTCGCTTGCCTATGGTTTGGGGACTCCCGTATTCTGTTACAGCAGTATGATGTGGGGGCATGTGCTTGCTGCGTGCTGTTTTATGTTTGCCATTTACTTTTATTTGAAGAATAAAAATAAAAGTACAGTGTGGTGCGGACTTTTCTGCGGTTTTGCGGTATTGTCGGATTATTTGTGTGCTGCGCTTGTTCCGGCATTTGCCGCAATGCTTTTTTTACGGGAATACCTGAAAACGGAGGGGAGGGTAAAAGAGAAGATCATGGAAGGAATAAAGTCTCTTGTACACTTTGCACTGGGCGGGCTTCCCATGTTTCTTCTTTATGCCCTGTATCATAAGATCTGTTTCGGTTCGTTTTTTACTCCGGCGACGGTTTTCAATAATCCCATGTTCCATGATAAAGATACTCTGGGCGGTACATTCGGCTCGTTCCGGCCTTTTATCATTCTGAAGTTATTGATCAGTCAGCACCGTGGATTGCTTTTTTATTCCCCGGTTCTTCTTGCTTTTGTGCCGGGATTCCTGAATATGATCCGTAAGGAGAGAGAGAAAAAGATTCTGGGATGGGGATTGCTTGCTGTTATTTTTATGACACTTTTTTCACTTTCCAGTTTCAACGGCTGGCATGGCGGCCACTCATTTTCTGCCAGATACCTTATTCCGGTCATTCCGGCTTTTGCAGTACTTTGCGGCGCATTTCCTTTGAATACGCTTTTGAGAAAGATCTTTGCGGCAGGAACGCTTCTTCTCTCCTTTTTCTATATGCTTACTGCCAATTATCTCAACCCTCTGGTAAATGATTTTATACAGGAACCCTTTCTGGGCTATCTTATGGATCTTTTCCGCAAAACCGGCAGGATGCCGCCTCCGCCGCATCTGATGCGGATGTACGGGATGATCGAAAATATGAAAGAGGAGGCTGCAGCCTATTCTTCATTCTCGCTGGGGGAACTTTTCGGATTTTCCGGGTATGGAAGTTTGATATTGCTTACCATCCTTCTTGCCGTCCTTATCAGCTGTATCTACCGGGAGGAAATAAAGAAAATGCCCTGTCTTGCAGAAAAAATAAAGAAAATCAATTCTTATGATATAAGAATTTCCTGTTCATGGGTATTATTTTTTATTGTTCTTTTACTGCTTTTTGCCGTTCCGGGAATGACTCCATGGATCAATGATGAACCTTCATTATTGGCAATGGCGTTGAAAAATAATGACCAATTGAGTTGTGCTGTACGGGGATTGACCGGTTCTATGGAATTTTTTTATGGACCTTTTGCTGTATGGTTTTATCAGATCCTTCTGCTTTTTACTTTTTCACCATATCTGCTTGTCGTATTGAAAGTTCTGATTACCGCAAGTGTATCGGTATGGGCGTTGAGAAATATCTGCAAGGTATTGAAACTGGATTGGAAATGGTGTTTTATCTTTCTTTTTGCTTCACCTTTTGCCTGGCATTATGCGAGAGTATTATGGGATAATGTCCTGTTGTTTCCATTGTCTTTGTGTCTGCTTGCTTTTGTATGCAGATTTATTCAGGAGGAAAAAAGTACTTTCCAAAACGCCTGCGGGGCAGGGGTATGCGGTTGGTTTATGCTTTTGCTTCATCCCATGAGTCTTCCTGTGGTTGCTCTCTTTCCCTTTGTTCTTTTTATGGATATTCTTGCAAGAAAGAAAGAGGAGCGAAAAAAGATCCGGGGATATGGAATCGTATTTTTTGCAGGATTGGTGGCGGCAGTCCCGGCATTGTGTTTTTATCTGCCCCAGGTATTGAAATTGCAGAAAAAGGCAATGCCTGTTTCCGGAATTTCCGGGAATGAGAAAGTTTTGTCCTGTGAAAAGTTCTTTGCCTATATGGAAAATCTTTCCGGTTACGGGTATGATAAATGGTTTATTCCGGAATTGACAGATGATTTTTCCGGAAAATTTTATTTCTTTGCCGGACTTCTTCTTATGGTGATTTTAACAATTCTTCTGCTTGCAGGGATCATCATTATTTTGAAAAAAGTTCTGAAAAAAGAAATCACGGCAGAAGTGATGCTGGGAAGTTTTTGCATTTGTATATTGATCGGTAAAATCATAATGGAAATTCTTTTGCAGTTAAAGATTTTTCCTCATTATCAGATGCCGATTGTTCCTGTTGCGGGAGTTCTTGTTCTGCTGGGAGCGAAGTATATCCTGAAAAATGGTTCCGGATTTGCGGCAATAAAAGCAAGTTCCTGTGTTATGGTGATTTTTACAATTTCTATTTTTCTTACCATTTATTTCCATGACGGGACAAAATCTTTTGTTTACGGTCCGGCTCTGGGCAATCAATATGAAAATATCCGGATCGTGAACCGGATGAAATCGCTTGGTGTGTTGAATAATTTCCGGCACAGTGTGGGAAATTACCGTGCATTTCCCCAGGCTTTGGAATGTTTGTTTTTACTCCATGATCACTCTTACAAACCGGAAGAAAAGTTCCTGCCTCCTTCCGGAGTGAAATATGATGTGATCTTGCGTTATATTTCCCCTGCTCCAGTATCGGGATTGCTTGGGGTGGATGTCCGGCAGGTTTCCGGCCCGGAATATGATTTTTTTGCAAACAGGAAGGAATAAAAATGGATAAGAGAGATGAAATGCTTGCATTGATGGAAACAAGAAGAAGCTGCCGGAATTTCAAAAGGGAAATGATCCCTTCTGAAAGCCTGGAAAAGATCCTGCGTGCCGGAACCTTTGCTGCCACAGGAAGAAACCGCCAGTCCCCTGTTATCATAGCTGTGACAAATCAGGAATTACGCGATGAAATATCCCTTTGGAACAGAAAGATCATGGGAACGGATACGGATCCCTTTTATAATGCCCCGGTCATTCTTGTCGTTCTTGCAGATAAAAATATTCCTACTTACCTCTATGACGGAAGTCTGGTCATGGGCAATCTCATGCTTGCCGCCCATGCCTGTGGAGTGGCAAGCTGCTGGATCCACCGGGCAAAGGAGGAATTTGAAAGTGAAGAAGGAAAAGCTCTTCTGAAAAAACTGGGGATCGAAGGGGAATATGAGGGGATCGGGCATTGTGCTTTAGGATACAGTGCTGTGGAACTTCCGGAAGGCAGTGACAGGAAAAAAGATTATATTTATTATGTGGATTGAGCGATTGTGCCGGTGATACATACAGGTAACAGCAATATAAAAGGATAGAAGAATGTTTTTCTCCCGGAAATTTTTGTCATATTTTACGGTGTTTTTCTTTGGTGCATTCAATGATAATATGTTCCGTAATGCATTGGTGGTGATGATCACCTACCAATCCGGATTTGCTCCGGAAAAAGCATCGGGATTATCTTTCCTTGCCATGGCTCTTATGATGCTGCCTTTTTTCCCTTTTTCCGCCCTGGCAGGGGAGGCGGCAGATAAATTTTCACAGACAAAGATGTTCCGGCTCGTAAAGATAGCGGAAGTTTTTCTTATGGTGCTTACTCTTGCGGCATTTATTTGCAAATCACTGCCGCTTCTGATGGTTTTGCTCTTTTTAATGGGAACACAATCGGCATTTTTCAGTCCATTGAAATATTCCTATATGCCCCGCAATCTGGAAAAAGGAGAGCTTTTAAGAGGAAATGCCTATGTGAATGCCGGAACTTACGCAGCCATCCTTATCGGTACTCTTGTGGGCAATACTCTCATTGAACTTCCCAACGGCAGACTTCTGACCGGGATCATGCTTACTGTTTTTGCAGTTCTGGGGTGTATCGGGGCATGGAAGGTTCCGGACAAAATGCCGTCTTCACCGGAAATAAAGCCGGACTGGAATATACTGCGCAATACATTTAATCTCTTGAAAAATATATTCCGGAATAAGAATATCCTCCGTTGTACCATTGGTTTATCCTCTTTCTGGATGACCGGGGCATTGTATGTTTCCCAGCTTGCCGGATTCTGTAAAGATGTGCTTTATACACAGTCCCGTCTTATTCCGTTTCTGTATGCGGTTTTTTCTGTGGGGGTGGCATTGGGGTCGCTTCTCTGCGGATGGGCGGGTAAAAAGAAAAATGCCATGTCGTTTGTATTTCCCGCATTGATCCTAATGGCACTTTTTACGGCGGATCTGTATCTTGTATCACATTCCTGGAAAGGAACGCCTTCCCATTTATATACACTTTCCGAACTCTTCCGGATCCCGGCATTTTACAGAATTTGTGCGGATTTGCTGCTGCTTGCTCTCTGCGGAGGATTTTATTCTGTTCCATTGAATACTTACTTGCAGAAAAATACTCCGGAAAAGGAAACAGCCCGTGTTATTGCCGGAAACAACGTATTGAATTCTGCGGCTATTGCTCTGGGAACGATCGTGGTTTCTTTGCTTATGAGTGTGAAAGTCGTAAGTATTTCCGGTGTGTTTTCAGTTGTTGCTGGAGTGAATGTCATAACGGCATTTTATCTGCTTGGACTGATCCGGCAGGAAAAGAAAGTGTAATAAATTATTTTTTATTTTTTTATATTCCGGCAGAATGTTTCTTTTTTCAAAGAGATTTTTGCCGGAATTTTTTTATTTTTTACGAAATATTGTTTTAGGGATTGATATTTGCTTATGGTGTGATATAGTATTATCGGTGAAGTAGTATATATATTTATATAAAAGGAGATTTTTTGATAGGGAAACAGAGTAGAGAAATCTGTTTTCTCAAGCTGAAAACGTATGAAGAAAACCGGGTGAAGGATGGAAAAATATTGAAAGAAAAAGAGAAGCTGAAAGAAAATTTTTTCACTTGATCCGGTAAATGACGGTAAAAAATAAAAAAAAATTCAAATACCAACAAACCAGAAGCCAAAAACTCAAAAGAAAAGAGGAAAATTATGGCGACATTAGAAGTCGGGTCTGACAAGACCTACAAATCATTACAGGAAGCGATAAATGCCGCTTCTGCCACGGAGGCGACCACCATCATCGTTTCTGCCGGCACTTACAATGAAGACATCACTCTTGATGTCAGAAACATGGACCAGAAGGGCAACATTACTTTTGTTGCCGCTGAAGGGGAAGAGGTGATCTTTACCGGACTGTTTACCATTGGTTACTACGAAAAAAGAGTTGGCAGTGCTGCATGGGCAGCAGATGTAGCTTTTGAAAATATCACTTTTGATCAGGCAACAGCTGCAACACATTCTATTGATGTCCAGCAGTGCAATGATTTTACTCTGACAAATTGCAAAATCATCGGTGATGGGGAATACGGTATTACCGGAACAAATGTGGATAACGGACCCACCATCACAAATTGTACATTTGAAAATGCGGGAATCCAGAGTGCCGGAAGTTTCGGAACAAATATGGTGATCGAAGAGTGTACTTTTGATGAGTCCAAAGTCAATATCCAGAGTGGTAATTCCGTTACGATTCAGAATTGTACATTCAACAGCACTTTGACCGATGCCAATGTGGGCGACAGTTTCTACTGTATCCGTTCCAATGATAATGCCATTGTGATCGAAGACACCACTTTCAATATCGATTCTGAATTGACAGAAGTTGCTGCTGAACAGGCAAAATGGGGCGTTCTGTGGCAGAGAAATGCCGGCGGTACAAAGTGGGCAGTCAGTGATGTTGAAGTCAACTTTACCGATGCCGCTATGGAACAGACTGAACTTCTGTTCAACAAAAACGGAACAACAACTGCCGCAAATGAAGCAGGACGCATTACCATTGACGGTATTACAAGTTCCTCTAATGATGTGACGGATATTCTTGCAAAATCCGAAGGTATTCTCAATGCCACTGCTGACGGTACCACCTATGTGATGGACGATGGTGTCGTGCAGAGCATGACTGCCGCAAACCAGCTTGTTGTAAGTGCCGGTGTTGCCGATATGACTAACGGGGATTCCGTTGTTATCGGCGGATATACCTATATTGTTGGTACAACCGCCTTTGCCACCATCAATGCTGCTCTTGCAGAAGCCAAAAAGAGTACGGAAAAAGTTGTGATCGAAATAGCTGAAGGTTCTTACACGGAAAATATTTCCTTCGGCGCCCGTACTTTTGTTGAAGACGGCGTGACCTATGTCGGCGGTATCACATTCAGAGCTGTGGAAGGCGCAGATGTCCAGATCAATGGTTACTTCCAGTGCAATGGAGTAGCCGGTGATTTGAAAGATATTACTTTTGATGGACTTACAATAACAAGCTCTGTAAGAAACGGCGGTTATTTTGCTCCGGTCATGTTCGGGGATAATTACTCTGGAAAAACTGCTTCCGGTATCGTTGTACAGAATTGTGTGCTGAATTCCTCTGTTCCCGAAGGAACGGAAGGCTCCTGCAGTGGTGTTGCATTGACGATGGGATTGGTTTGTGATGGCGTTACCATTTCAAATAATGAGATCAATGCACAGTGTGGTGTTTACGGTGGTGACGGCAATCTTATTTCCAATACGGTCATCACCGGAAATACACTTAACGGCAGTACGGACGCCGGAAAATATGATTACTGGGGCGTTGTTTACATCTACAACAGCGGTGCCGGAAATGAAATCACAGATAATACCATTACCGATTCTGCACTCAACGCTGTCAAAATCAACAAAGGAAACGGTATCGTTCTTACCGGTAATACCATCTCCGGTTGTGGGGAAATCAAATTTACCAATGGTTCTGTAGTTTCCGGAAATACGGTCGATGGGGAAGAACTTACCTATCCTGCCGCTGAAACAGCCGGAACGATCGTGGTTTGCCAGGGCGTTGCCGGAGAAGCCGGTGATGCTGTTATCATTGACGGTTATGCCTATACTGTGGGAAGTGATGTTGTTGGCAGTTTTGTTGCGGCTCTTGAAAAAGTTTCTGCTTCCACAGAAAAAATTGAAGTCATAGGTGATGTGACTGAAGCAGGTCCTGTAACGAATATCACGGTTGCCTTGAGCAAAGATCTGACTGTTACCGGTGGAAATGTTGTTTGGGAGAGTGCCACCGGATGGGTTTACTTTACCGGCGCGGATGAAGTTGAAGGGGATGTAAAACTTGTCTTTGACGGTTTTTCTCTGGATGCAACCAATGCTAAAAAAGCATTTTTCATTGATGTCGATACCGTTATTGATGCAGATTCCTCCGTAAGTCTTTATAATGCCAAGATTTCTTCTGACAGCAATGTGGAAGTTCAGGCTGGCGGTAAATTCAATGTTTACAAGGAAGAATTGCTGATCGATGGCGGCAGTACGCTTAAAGTTGCCGGCAGTGAGGATTTTTCTGTTGAAAATGCTGTACTTGACGATCGACAGGTATTTTTGCAGTATTCCCGCAATGTTAAAGGTACTATTGATATTGAAAATTCTTATGTCGTTTCTTACCAGGGCTTCTATATCAAAGACAACGGCAGGATTACAGCCGATAACTCTCTGATTGAACTTGGAACCGACGCTGAGGGTGTTTGGCACTACAATCCTGTTGCCAACGGTTATGGGGAATTGCGTTTGAACAGTGAAACTGCAACATTGGATCTGAATAATGGATCTGTATTGAAAGCATCCGGTAATATCACCAATGCCGGAACGATCAATGTTGATAACAGTACCTTCCTTGCCAATGGGACTCTGGTCAGTGACGGTGTTATTGCTGAAGCCTACAATAAAGGCGTGCTTACCAATAACGGCACGATCAATGTTTCCGGCGAAAGTACATTGAATATCAGAGAAGTTTCCGGAAATTCCATTACGGCTCTTGACGGAGCTGTGATCAAGGATTCCACTATCGGTGGTAATATTGTTGCGGATGGAAATATAGAATTTTCCGGTGTAAATAAAGTCAATGTCCTGGGACTTGGCTATTACAATCATGTTGTCACCATCGGCACAGAAGGCAGTCTGGAAGCATCCGGCGGAGGCCGTACTACTTTGAGTTACGGCAATACGCTTGATGTGGACGGCACGATCACTGATGCAAAAACTGCTGATAAAGCAGCTGTGACAAAATCCCTGAGCATTGTTGATGGATTCTCCTTTACCGGAAATGGTACTTATGACGGTAAAGATGCAACTCTGGACGTGGATAATGCCTATGTTTCTTTCGGCAGTTCCACTTCCAAAAACAGTGCGGCAACCGGCAATTTTGTTTTCAATTTTGATAACAGTATTGTTGATTTTACAGCTGATTTCAAACTTGCCGCTTCCACAAAAGATGGACTTGAACCCTATTTTGATCTGAATGTGAAAGACAGTGTATTTACTGTGACGAAAAACTTCGGTTTGAATCATGCCAATACTACTGCAATTTTTGATAATTCTGTTATCAAAGCCAATGCAAACTTCAGAAATGCAGGTGTGACAACGGTCAAAAACGGTACGGTTATGACTGTGAACTCCAACAGTGACGGTCCTTCCAGAGAAAATACCGGAAATTTCGGTACTTTGAATGTGGAAGGGGAAGGCTCTGTTTTTGATATTGCAGCAGCAACGGCAACAGCAGTCAATGCGTTCTACAATGCCGGTACAGTGAATGTGAAAGATTCAGCTGAATTCAAGGCTGCCAACTTTGCCAATGAAGATACTGTGAATGTGTCCGGCGCGACACTGGATGTTGCCACTCTGACCAACAACGGTACAGTTGATATTACCGGAACATCCACGGTGACCGGAAGTATTGACAATAAAGCCACTGTCAGGATTTCCGGTGAAGCCTCTGTCGGTACTCTGAATGTTTCCGGTAATGCCGTTGAAATCGCCGCTGACGTGACCGATTCCACCATCAAGAGTAATGCCGTTGTCAATGGGGATTCTTCCCTCAATGGTACAAGTTCCATTACTGGTGTCACCAAAGTTGTCAATGGTGCAACCCTGACGATCAATGATACCTTTACCGGAGCAAATCTTGCTGCCGGAGATGACAGTTATTTCGGTTTTGGCGACGGTTCTGAAAATCGCGGCGGAACGATTGAAATCAATGGTACAGTGAATGTCAATCAGGTCAATGCCGACGATGCCGGTGTAGTTACCGTGAATAAAGATGCGGTTCTCAATTCCGGAGAGATCTGTATTGAAAACGGGGCAGTTACAGATGCAGTCAGCGGAACATTGAATATTGATGGTACAGTCAATACTGCCAGCTTGCGTGTATTTGCGGGCAGTACGGTCAACATTACCGGAACCGTTAATGCAGATCATAAGGACTATCCTATCGGCGAGACAGGTTATCCTGTAATAGATATCTGGGGTGAAGGGTCCAGCGTCAATATCAATGGTGGTACAGTCAATGTTAAAGATAATATGAATGTACAGGCCGGGGCTGCTCTTAACCTCAATGGCGGTGTATTGGATGTGGATTATACACTTACCAACAACGGCACCATCACCGTTTCCGGCGAAAGTACACTGGATATTACCACATTGAGTGGCAACTCCATCTGGCTGGACGGTACTTTGACTGACAGTTACGTTGGTGGTGGTGTCAGGGTACTCGGCAACAGTGTTATCGCAGGAAAATCCACTGTAAAAGGTATTCTTGGCGTTGGATGGGGTGATAGTTATGCAACAGAAAAAGTTACACTTACTGTTACTGATGACTTTACCGGCGGTAATGTTCTGATTGGCTCTTACACTGATTTTGATTGTGAACTTGTCATCGGCGATGCCGCTGGAGAAAGAACAACTGCGAATTTCACTGTACAGCTTGGAGCTTTCGGGGATGTCACTGTTAATAATGCAGATGTTGAATATGAGTATGCCTTCATCAGAAATGATTTCAAGGTAACGGACAGTACACTTGCTGCAACAAGCATTAATACCTACTTTGCAGGAAATGCAAATGTTGTTGTTGATGGTTCTGAATGGGCAGCCGGTTCGTATGTTACCATCGGCAGTTACGGTGGAGATTATATGACCGGTAATGCGGATGTTACCTTGAAGGGGAACTCCATATTCTCTGCCACAAATCTGGAACTTTATGAAGCCGATGGCAAGATCGTGAAACTTTCCGTAGAAGATGCAGAATTGGCTGTTACCAAACTGGATATCAAGGAAGGTGCAGAACTTGCTCTTACCCTTGATTCCCAGGTTACTGCTGCAACCCTTACGGGTGCCGGATCCATTACGATCGATGCTGCCGGCTTCAGTGGAGTCAAGACTCTTGTGGATGTTGACAGCTCCACCTTCACCGGAGAAACAAGTGTCACCGGAAATGATGCCGCTTACATGGTCAAAGGGGCTGACGGTGATATTATTTTGAGTACGATCGAAAGAGATACTCTTTACGTCAACAGTGCATGGGCTGATAGTGAACAGGGAGCAGATCTCGGCGATGGAAAATATTTCGGTATCAACGCTTTTGCCGCAATGGATGAAGCAGTAAATGCTCTCAGTGACAATGATACGATGATTGCTCTGCTGAGCGATGCCGATATGACTGCTGACGCCAACTATAAGCTGAATGTCATCTCCGGCGATGGCGGCAAATATACTCTGCAAATTGATTCTGTAATTGATGTCGATGCTGTTTTTGCCGAAGAAATCACTTTGGATGCGCCTCTCTTTATGGCGTACTACAACAACCACGATGTGGTGGTCAACGGCGATCTGAAAGGTGGTTTCTACAACTATATCGGCACATTGACCTTCAATAACAGCAAAATCACCAACAGCTACGATAATTCCAATATCGGAGGTACTGTTACCATCAACGGCGATGGTGCCTGGACATTGGATAATCCTCAGGCCGACAACCTTATGTTCATCAATATCGGCCGTAACGACTGGTTGGGGCAGGGCATCCTGAACCTGAACGATACCGTAGTCAAGGCGATCAGCTACTCGGTAGATTCCAGCAGTGCAGATGCCAAATCGCAGATCAATGCGGTCAACAGTACGATCGGCACGGTAAAGAATGACGGCATGAACGGCAATCTGACCGTTGGTGCTAATGGTGTAGTCAGCCTGACCAACAGTAATCTGGATATTGTCGGCACTCTTACCAACAACGGTTCTGTCAATGTTTCCGGCGAAAGTACTCTGAATGTGGCGGCTATGTCCGGCAACAGCATTGATCTGCTGGATGGTGCGATCATCAAGGATTCGACTTTGAACGGTACGGCATATATTGCCGGTAATGTAACTTTCAGCGGCAGGAACGTTATCAAGCAGATCACTGACTATGGTACATATTATGCTGATGAGTATGGAGCAAATGCCAAGTGGACGGTTGAAAAAGGTGCATCGCTGGAACTTGCCAATATCTATGGCTTGGGCTACGGCGACAATGCCAATGTTATCGGCAGTCTGACCGATGCCAAAGCTGCCTACGAAGCCGGTTTGACCAAAGACGATGCTTCCCTTATTGTCAATAATACGATCGTAACTCAAAATAACTCGGCGGGTAGGGATACCACCAACTACTTTAATGTAACGGATGCTTATGTCAGAATTTCTAAAGAAGGTGCCGACCAGTCGCTGAAGAGTCATGATATTGATAACTACGGCAAATATGAGTTCAAGTTCACCAATTCCGTCATTGATACCAATGCTTTCAACTTCAATTATGCTGAAAATGGCGGTATCTATGACTTCACTGTAACAGACAGTGTATTTGCAACCGGTCTGTTCCGCTTTGAAAGTGTCGGTTCCACTTTCACGGCAGATAATTCGGATATTATTTCCAATGGCAATATCAACTCCATTGCGGCAAATCTGAATCTGAAAAACGGAGCATCATTCACAGGCGGTAAAGTTGTCAATGGTGGTGATATTGACATCAACAGCGGTGTTTTCACTGCCGGCGAATTGCAGAATGGCGGCAAGGCATTCAAACTTACCTTTGCTGAAAAAATGACTGCCAATAATAATATCGTTGTTCAGGCTGTTGATGAAGACGGCAATGTGATCGAAGGCAGTGATGTTTCGATCCGTGTAGTCAAAAATGATGCGGTTACCGCAGTGGTGGTGAACGGCGAAGCCGCCGGAATCATCATTAAGAATATGGATTCCGATGCCTATACTGCTGAATTGATCTCCAGCGGTTCGATCACCGTTTCCGGCGAAAGCAAACTTTCCATCGGTTCTCTTACGGGAAGAATTACTTTTGATGGTACTTCGGTTGTCAATGGAACAGTCATTGGGGATGCTGCTGCTCCTGCCGGTTGTATTGACATTATCGGAGACGAAGTCAATTTCGACGGCAATGTAACACTCAATACGGCGGTAAATGCCAATATCAAAGATTCTGAAAGCAACAGTATCTCAACCAGTATCAATATCAACGGGGGAGCAGATGTCGTCTGGAATACCAAACAGTACAATGATGGTACATATTCCGGAGGCTTTAATACTGACAGTTCTGATAAATTGAATATTGAAGGCAAACTGACTGTCTGCGGCGATAATGTTTATCTGAAAGCAGAGACGCTTGTTGCTGAAAGCGGGGTATTCAATATTAATGATGCCGGTTTCCAGAACACCTACGGTAAATTGACCGTTAATGGTGCGATGAATATCACCGACACCTATGATGACGGAAGTTATCAGAATGTCAAACTTGCCGGTAATGACAATGCCGCAACAACAGGTGAACTTGATGTGGATGGTGGTACTCTGACCATCAACGCTCCCAGCTTCTCCTTTGGCGGCGGATTCAAATCTGCCGGCTGGGTCGATGTAACCAGTGCCGATGTAACAGTGCAGAATGGCGGTAAGATCACCACCAATGCCACTGTTTTCCGCAATGGTGTAAACAGTACAATGAAACTGGACAATGGTACATTGGAATTTATTGAAGCGGGTGATTTCGGTACTGTTCACAGTACATTGGGAACCGCAGTTGACAACAATGGTACTATTGAAGCAGTAAACGGCAGTATACTTGATTTTAATGACCGTACTCTGGAAAACTATGGTACTATTGCCATTGATGGAGCCAACTTCTCCGGGAATGTGGCAAATGCCGGAAAGATCACCATCGGTGGGGAAAGCACTCTGGCTGGAACCGTTACCAATACCGAAAGCGGAAGCGTTGTGATCGCTTCCGGTGAAAATACCATTACCGGACTTGATCTTACCGGCGATCTTACCATTGAAGAAGATGCAGTCATCAAGGCTGGTTCC
>JAZKZE010000173.1:0-9971 GCA_045612485.1 Victivallales bacterium
TACGCTCACAATTCCTTGTGAGCGTCCGCAAGAAAATGCCCTGCGGTTCATTCGCACATCCACTGCGCGCTGGTTGGCAACCGCCTCGCCTGGCAACCGAACATTTCTCTTTTTTCCATGATTTTATGGGACAGCTGTGGAAAAAACTTGAAAAATAAATTTTCAGGTGTATTTTTACAGAAAAAAACTTTTGGAGTATTTTTATGTTTCCTTATGCTGAAGAAAGAGAAAAAGTCGCCTCCTTCATGCGGCGTCTTTACAGACAGTTCCTTACCACAACTTCCGGCGGAAATATCTCCTGCCGTACTTCCGACGGAAATATCGTCATAACTGCCTCCCAATCCGATAAAGGCGAACAGACAAAAGAAAATGTGGGAATCGTTACTCTGGACGGGGAAAATCTGACAAAAGAGTTGAAATTAAGCATTGAAACAAGTCTGCATCTTGCCATATATAAAGCAAGAAAAGATGTTTGTGCCATCGTTCACGCCCATCCCGTTACTGCCACTTTTTTCTGTGCTGCGAAAAACTGTGAACTCAATACCCATCTTACCGCAGAAGCCTACGCTGTCGCCGGAGATGTGGTAAAGATCCCCTACGCTCTTATGGGAACAAAAGCTCTTGCAGAACTTACCGCCGAAAAAATGCGCTTTTTTGATTGCGGCTTAATGGAAAATCATGGTGTCATCACAGTGGGGAAAGATCTTCTTTCTGCCTTCGATCGTATGGAACTGCTGGAAAATGCGGCAAAACAGACCATTATGGCTTATACCATTGGTGCCAACTCACTTTCAAAAGAACAGCTGGATGAACTGGACCGTTACACAGGAAGAAAATGAGCGTTATGAAGAAAATACTTTCTCTTTTACTCTCTTCAGAAGAAAACAAGACGCATTTTTTCAAAATAGAAAAATGGGATGAAGAAACGGAAAAAATCCTTACAGACGGTTCTTTAGCAGATCTTTGCAGAAAAAAATCCCTTACCGTTTTTCTGGAAACAACGGAAAACAATAATATCCTGCCCGATGCATGGAGAATTTTTACTGCGGAAAAAATTTCTTCCCTTCCGGCAGGAACGATCCTTGATCCTTACAAACTTTCCTGTTCTTCTCTGACTCTTCCCTCCTGGAAAGTCCTTTTTTATGCGGGAAAAGTTGCCGGATACAATGATCTTTATTTCGGTATGCCGGAAGAAAAAATACCGCTTCTTTATGAACACCCAAAGTATAAAAAACTGCATATTGCCTTATTTCCTTTTTCCTCCTTTGTCACAAGCCGTTTCGCCCCCTATTGCAAATGGAAAGTTCTCTGGGAATATTTTACAGCTCTTTCCGCAGAAGAGCCTGTTATCAAAACAGCTTATGATAAAAATTCCCCCCTTCCGCGGGATGCAGAGGAACTTTGCCGGCAGAAAATATATTCCACCATCCGCAATATCTTTTTATACAGGGAAAACGGTATTTTACGGGTGGCGGAAGGGTATTCCGGCGAGATCCTTGCCGACGGTACCCAGCCTTACCGGAAAAGGGAAAGAAGCGACTGTGTGATGGAAACTGCCGCCGCCCTTGCTGTGGATTCCCTTCTCGGCGGAGATCCGGAACATGGAAAAACGGCGCAGGAGATCATCTCCCGGCTCTGCAATGATCCGGACAATACCGCTTTAGCTCCGGAGGATCCCTGTTACAGTCTTATGCAGTTTTACGAAAATACTCTTACCTACTATACTTCCGGCAACTCCATTGCCGCACTGTTGCTTGCCGTTACGCAGAAAGACTCCCGGTATATCCTCCACACTCTGCGGATGATGTTTGCCATACTGCGGGTCACCGGTACGCAAGGATATGCTCCCCATTACTTTACAGTACCAAATTCTTTCAAAGAGCATAACTGGGATCATTTTGCCAGAGAACCTTTCTTCTATCCCTGTCCCCACAGGCAGGCCGCCGTATGGAGTATGTTCCTTGCAGCATGGAAAGTTACAAAATATCCGCCGTTTCTGGAAAAAGCCAAGCTGGGGATTTACAAACTTATGGAAGTTTATCCGGAATTAAAATGGATGAACGATTATTCCGGCGAACCGGTAAAAATGCTCCGTCCCCTCTCCTTCCTCTACCGGCTGGAGAAAACCCCTGAACATAAAGAATATCTGGAAAGAGTTGTTTCCCACATTGAAAGTCTTATGGATGCTTCCGGAGCAGTAAAAGCCTCTCAGGATCATCCGGAAAACGCTCTGTTCCCGCCGCCCCGTTCCAATGAGGAGTACGGCACAAGGGAAGCATCTCTCACCCAGACGGAAAAAGATCCCTGCTGCGATCTTCTTTATACCCAGGTGTTTGCCTTTGCCGGACTGCATGAAGCTTATATGGCAACCGGAGAGGAAAAATATAAACGCCTTGCCGATAAAGCAGCCTCCTTCCTCATCCGTACCCAGACCGTTTCAGAAAAACATAAAGAACTTTCCGGTATGTGGATGCGTTCCTTTGATTTTGAAACATGGGAATATTACGGAAGTTCCGCAGACCGGATATGGGGGGCATGGTGTATAGAAAGCGGCTGGGAAAATGCTCCCGCAGCTATGATTTTTTCTTTACGGAAAGCCAATAAAGGATTATTTGATCTTCTGCCGCCTGATGGAGCGTGGAGCAGGTATCTTCCCCGGGTTGCAGAAGAGATGTCAAAAGTTTATCCGGTAAATATGGAAGCAGGAAAGAGATCGGCCGCTCCGGGAGATGACCGATGATTCTTGCCCCTGCAGTTATTTTTCTTTTTCTGCCCTGCATTTTCTGGATCAGTGCAGACAGAATGGAAACATTTCCTGCAGGAAAGATTTTACGCAGTATCACTTTTCTTTTCATCACCCTTCTGGAAACTGCCGGAGGGGTCCTTCTATATTTTGTGAGTTTCCTGGGGGATAATTATGATTACGGTAAACGGGTGCATGATATTCTGAAAATATGGGAAGAAGATCCTTCAAAGAGTATTATATTCCCACCGGAAAAAGAATATCTCCTCTGTATTTCCATTGCTGTATGTGTCCTCTTTTTGTCCGCCGTGATCACAACCGCGTTTCTAGCGGTAAAACCCCATAAAAACAGATATCTTTTCCTTTATATCCTCCTTCCGCTCCTTGCTTTTCCTGTGACATATTTCTCTTTGCGTATCCATAAGGAAAGGAAAGAAGATCAGTATTTCTTCCATTACCTTTCCCGCACGGAAAAAATCCTCCACGATTCCCGGTGCAGTAAAGAAAAAAAGATGCAGTTTATCCGTTCCTGCCGGGAGAATTTTCCGGTAACTTACGAAAAGCCGCTGTGGAAAAATATAAACTCCTTCCCTGAAAAATTTGAAAAGGGTTTGGAAAAATAATTTTTTCTTCAGAACACAAAAAAACGGAGAGAAGGATCTCCACTCTCTCCGTACTTTTCTGTACTTTTCCGTACTTTTCTAAAGGTCTTTATTCTTCTGTAAAGGCAACCTTCATAAATTTGCCGGTATCCGCAGATTCTCTTGCGGCAATACAGGTAAGGGTACTCATGATCCCGTCCCCTTTGATCAGGTCGGTAATACCCCGTTCACCGGTTCTCATGGTATGGATGAAACTTGCCACAAGCTGTCTGTCTCCTCCGTAGTGAGAGAGTTTGCCGCCATTGACTTTGTAATTGACAATGTCCATATTCACAGAAGACATATAGCAGAGTGTACCGTGATTGAAGTCAATATCCAGAGAACCCAGACTTCCCACAAATCTTGCTCCTCTGCGGCAGGCTCCGCAGCTGGCAATAAAGTTCTGGGTATGAGTGATCTGCACACCGTTTGTACCTTTTATGATGCAGGAACCCATATCCTCAATGGCAATATCTTTCGATACTGCACAAAGGCGTTTCCGCAGAAATTCCCCGTCGGGAGTGCGGATGGTGGTAAGATGGTCAAGGGCATCTTCATAGGATTCCGCCATGCCTCTTTCATTGAAACGGAAAGTGGGACCATGCTGACAGGTATATCTGTCAGGACAGCTGTCACAGGTCTGCTCATAGGCTTTGTCCCCCACATAGTGGATCTTGGCACGCATGGCACATACTTCCGCCGGAACGGTTTTCGCCAGATAGAGCATATAGTCGATATCGTGGACTGCTTTCTGCATGAACATTCCACCGGTTTTGTCCGCATCACGGAACCAGGTGGTAAAGTAAACTTCCCCGTCGGTATCTTCAAAACCCACCACCTGGCAAACTTTACCGATCTTACCGCTTTCAATGATCTTTTTTGCCTCCTGGGTCAGGGGGCATAGACGCATGGGAAGGGAGACCTGGATGGGGGTGGAAGAGTTTTTGAAGGTATTGTAAAGTTTGTTCACCTGGGCAAAGTCGATGGCAACAGGTTTTTCGATATAGAGGGGAACATGGAGTTTTTCCAGTTCACAGGCTATATCGGTGTGGGAGGCACAATAGGTACCTATAATGATCCCGTCCATCTTCGGGGCGGAAGCAATGAAACTTGCCACATCCGGAGTGTAAATGCAGTTTTCCGCCACTTTCACACCCTTCTGTGCCATACGCGCCTTGGAACCGGGCACATTCATGTCCATAACGGCAACCACTTCATATTCGTCGCCGTAAACACTTAAATAACTCGCAATGGTAGCTGCCTGAAGTCCGCAGCCGACAATACCGATCTTTAACATTTTTACTCCTGTTTATGTCAAAATAAATTTGAAAGAATGGTTAAAATTCTGCAATTTTCCGGGAAATCATATCAATGGGATAAGGCTTCTGGATAAAGTTGGAGAACCCGGATTTCTTCAGGTTCATGATCGCATCATCCCTGTCGGAAGTCTGTGCCACGATGACCTTCACCTCCGGATTGATGGAGGCGAGCTGGAAGTAGGTATCCGAGGAAGTCATGTACTTGGTGGAAATATCCAGCAGCACCCCTTTGATCTCTCCGGATTGTTCCGCATAAATATTGACAGCCTGGAACCCGTTTCCTGCCGGAATCACTTCATAGCCGATCTTGCGGAAAAGTTTGGTCATGGTATCGCACAGCAGCGGATCATCAACGACCAGAAGCAATTTACCGGAACCTCTGACAATATCCTTTTCATCAAAGTCAAGAGCATCGTTGACAGAACCTTCACTTCCGGAATTTTCCTTGGATTCAGGGAGGAAGAGTTTGAATACCGTCCCTCTGCCTTCCTGGGAGTTGATGTCCACATGACCGCCCAGTTCGTCAATAATGTTTGCTGTGGTACACAATCCCAGCCCCTTGTGCTGCAATTTATCCTTGGTGGTGAAGAAGGGATCGAAAACTTTTGCCTTCACATCCGGTTTCACACCGCTTCCGGAGTCGGAAACCAGCACGATCCAGTAGGCAGGTTCATCCTCAAAGGACTGACGGTAACGCACAATTTTATCAATACTCACCCTTTCAGAAGGGATCTTTTCCACAGATACGGAAAGGATACCGCCCGGTTCTTTTCCGTCATCACGCACAAGCATAGCCTCTTCTGCATTGCGTACAATGTTCAGGAAGGCATAGAAAAGCCGGATGGGATTGGCAAGCACCCAGGAA
Organism: Victivallales bacterium; assembly: GCA_045612485.1. Lineage (GTDB taxonomy): Bacteria > Verrucomicrobiota > Lentisphaeria > Victivallales > UBA1829 > RGIG5327. Next base: position 5,569 of record JAZKZE010000173.1, read on the forward strand.
CGGGATTCGTTGAGAGATACTTCAATACTCACTCTGGAGTCAAAGGTCTTCTGACAGATCCTCAGTACATACATGATCATTTCATTGAGGTCGATATGGGTCTTACTGAAAGAGGTTCCCGCCACAGCAGACATGTAAAGCTGGGGAATGATCCCGATCTGGGCAAGAGTGCTGCGCATGTAGGCAGTATAGGGGATAACATCACTTTCCCTTCCGCATTCTGCGGCAATACTGTTTACCGAATCCATGGCATTACTGATATTTTCCATCATGGGGGAGGAATCCCGTTCCACAGACTCCAGAAGAGCATACATGGCACCGATCTTCTGATCCAGAATACGTCTTTCATCCGTAAGACAGAAAGAGGTCATATCGTCAAATTTCACCAGAAGTTCAAAGTAACCGGTTTTGTGTTCCACTGAAGCAAGAGGCACACAGAGGATGTTCAGGGCGCGCAGAGGCCCGCGGTTCACGGCAACAAGCTCGTGATAGGTGTAGGTGCGTTTATTGGAATAGATCGCCTGATCGAAAATGGGTTTGAGTTTGGCAAGATAGGGCAGAAGTTCATAAATATTTGCATCAAGGGCATCTTCCGCCTTTTTGTCAAAATACCGTTCAGCATTGAGGTTCCAGCTTTTGATGATCCCTTTGTTGCTGATGGTGATGATAATGGAGTCCAGTCCCTGCATGAGGGCATGCAGATTTGTATACTTCCCTTCCAGTGCCTGGGCACGTTTCCGGAAGATCCACTCCCCGAAAAAGATCACAAAAATGATCCCGGCAAAAGTCACAATGATAAAAACGATAAGGATAACATAAACCGTCTGTACCAGAAGGACTTCCCGGTTCACATTGTCCTTGAGTTCCATCTCTATACCGTAAAGAACCTGTTCCGCAGTATCCATGACCTCCTTCATCTTCTGAAGGGAGTTGCCGTTTACCGCTTCATTCATCTTCTGGAAAACTCCGGGAGCTTTTATTCTGACATCCGAGTGCCGTTCAAGCTGACTCCAATATTTTTCCGCACGGTTCCTGGATGCCTGGATCTCCCTGTCCTGCTTTTCCGTATTTTTCTGCTGTCCTTCCGCTTTTGCCTTCTGCGCAGCATCCAGTTCTTTCATCGCCTCGTAAACGATCCGGCATTCCAGACGGAAACCCTTTGTTGCAGAACTGACTTCCGCATATTCCGTTCCCAGGGATGTAATATTGAAATAGGCATAAAGGTTCAGTGAAACGATCAGCAGAAATGCCAATCCCATGACGATGTAGATAACACTCAACCCCATAGATGAGTTTTTTCCCAAAAGAAACGACATGAATTTCATCATTTTCTTCTTCATCTGGAGCTTTTCCTTTCTGTATTTTTCCGGCAGAGGAATCCTTCCGGCAGTGATTTTATGTTTACTTTGCACAACATTACTTTACACCCTTTTTATATAATTTACAAGAATTTTGCAGTTTTTTTGCAAAAAAATATAAGGAAAAAATTGACGGATGACAAAGAATCATAATCCGGCTGTTCCCGGGCAGGGAAAAAACTGCCGGAAAAAGGGAAAAAAAGAGGAAAAAGATATTTTTTTCTTAAATAAAGGTTGTAATTTGCCCGCAGTATGTTATATTATTTAAGTAAAAAAGAAAATCAGTCAGGAAAAAAATCCATGAGCCGAATCAAAGTTCAAAATTCACCTACCATCCGCAGGATGCCTACCTATCTTCACAAACTTCTGAAGATGCGTCTGGAAGGCAAACATCATGTATCCTCCACGGAACTGGCGGAATATATGAATATTGAACCTATTGTGGTGCGCAAGGATATTGCTCTTACCGGGATCGCCGGACAGCGGAGAGTGGGCTATGATGTGAATGAATTGATCCGCTACATCAAAAATTATCTTTCCTGGCAGAAAAATATCACAGCCACCCTTATCGGCGCGGGTTCTCTGGGAACAGCTCTTCTGGGATATGATGATTTCAGCCACTACGGTCTGAACATCGAATCAGTTTTTGATTGCGATGAAAACAAGATCGGCAAAGAGATCCGAGGCAGGGAGGTATATGATATCGCCACTCTGGAAAACCGCCTGAAAACCGCTCCGCCGGATATTGCCATCGTATGTGTCTCCAATGCCGCCGCCCAGAGTGTGGTGGATCGTCTGATCTCTGTAGGAATCAAATATTTCTGGAATTTTGCCAATGTATCGTTACATGTTCCCAAAGGCGTGATCGTACAGAGGGAGGTTATCGCAGGCGGGCTGGCAATGCTCACAGTGAAGATGAAATTGAGTTCCATGAAACCGGGTGATACGGTGGATGTGGAGGAATGAAACAGAAAAGAGTATATCCGCCGGAAATGGCGGAATAAGTTTTTATAACAATAACATTAACCACTAACCATTAACAAAACAAGGTAAAAAAATGTGCTGTAACAAAATGTCGGAAGGTGCGGCTGCCAAATTCGCCGAGCTGGATGCTTTTATCGACGGTCTCAACATCAACCGCGATGACGTCCGCCGCCGTGGCCGCTTGATTCAGGTCCTCCACAAAGCGCAGAGTATCTTCGGATACCTCCCCCGCGAAGTGCAGTGCCATGTGGCAAAGAAACTTATCCTGCCGGAATCTGCTGTTTCCGGAGTGGTAAGCTTCTACAACTACTTCACCACTATTCCCAAAGGAAAGTACAACATCGACGTGTGCATGGGTACCGCCTGCTACGTGAAAGGTTCTGAAAGAGTTCTTTCCGAACTGGAACGCGTTCTGGGTATCAAAGCAGATACCACTCCCACTGCGGATGGTCTTTTCTCCATTTCCGCACTGCGTTGCGTCGGTGCCTGCGGTCTTGCCCCTGTGATGATGGTCAACGGCAAGGTCTATGGTAAAGTCACCCCCGCCAAAGCGGTGGAAATCGTAAACGAATACAAGAAACAGGGCTGATTTATGAATATGATTTCTTCCAAAGAAGCAATGCTGAAAGCCTATGATGCCTGCAAAGGCCTTCTCGGTCTCCGCAGCGTTGCCCCCCATGACCTCAACTCCACCAAAAAAGAACTGCTCTGCTGCGGCGGTACAGGCTGCCACGCTTCCAATTCTCCTCTCCTCATGGAAAATCTGCGTGCTGCCATCAAAGAACACGGTCTGGAAAATGATGTAAAAGTCGTTCAGACCGGTTGCTTCGGTTTCTGCGCCCAGGGTCCCATTGTCAAGGTCATGCCTGACAATGTGTTCTATGTACAGGTCACTCCCGAAGATGCCAGAGAGATCGTGGAAACCCACGTTGTGAACCACAAGATCGTTGACAGACTTCTCTTTGTAGAACCCATCCTGAAAAACCGTGTTCAGGACTATGCCCAGATGAGCTTCTACGCCAAACAGATGCGTATTGCTCTGCGTAACTGCGGTCTCATCGATCCTGAAGTGCTTGAAGAATACATCGCCAACGAAGGTTATCTTGCTCTCGCAAAATGTCTCTTTGACATGACTCCCGAACAGGTCGTGCAGGAAGTCCTCAACTCCGGTCTCTGCGGACGCGGTGGTGCCGGATTCCCCACAGGTCTGAAATGGAAGATCGCTGCCGGCGTGAAAGCAGACGAAAAATACATCGTCTGTAATGCTGACGAAGGTGACCCCGGTGCATTCATGGACCGTTCCATCATGGAAGGTGACCCCAACAGCATCATCGAAGCTATGGCTATCGGTGCTTATGCTATCGGCGCACAGCAGGGTCTGGTTTACATCCGTGCTGAATATCCCCTCGCCGTTTCCCGTCTGGAAATCGCCATCAAACAGGCAAGAGCATGCGGACTTCTCGGCAAAAACATCATGGGTACCGATTTCTGCTTCGATATCGAAATCAAACTGGGTGCCGGTGCATTCGTTTGCGGTGAAGAAACTGCTCTCATTCACTCCATGGAAGGTTCCCGCGGCGAACCCACCACCAAGCCTCCCTTCCCTGCCAACATCGGCGGCGGTTACTGGGGCTGCTCCACCAACGTGAACAACGTGGAAACCTATGCTTCCATTCCTGAAATCATCCGCAAGGGTGCTGCATGGTATGCAAAGATCGGTAACTGGAAGCCTGAACTGGATGCCAACGGAAACTTTGTGAAGACTGTAAGCGGTAACGCCGGTACAAAGGTGTTTGCTCTTGCCGGTCAGATCAACAACGTGGGTCTCGTTGAAGTTCCCATGGGTACCACCCTCAGAGAAATCATCTATGACATCGGCGGCGGAATTTCCGGCGGCCGTGAATTCAAAGCTGTACAGACCGGCGGACCCTCCGGCGGATGTATCACCAAAGAAAACCTGGATACCCCCATCGACTACGGAAACCTGGGTAAGATCGGTTCCATGATGGGTTCCGGCGGTATGATCGTTCTTTCCGATAAAGACTGTATGCCCGCAATGGC
>JAZKZE010000174.1:0-11656 GCA_045612485.1 Victivallales bacterium
AAACAAGCTACTGGTTGCTGCTATTGGGAAAAACAAATATCCTTTCTTCTGCAGAACATGATCGGTTGGAAACTCTCTGCCGGGAAATCAGAATAACTCTGATCGCCTCAATCAACACTACGAAACAGAATCTTAAATAACTCATTGCGGCAGAGCATTCATCAAACGGCATTTTTAACCAAAAATCATCTGATAATTTGATTCAACCTGAAATTTCCATAAGTCCTTCCCCTTACAGAAAATTATCAAAAAATTGTAATCAGCAGTTGAAAACGCCTGCTGGAGGAGGTATATTACCTTTAAGATGGTTTATTGGATGTGAAGGAATCATTATGAAAACAAGATCAGTTTCGATCGCTTTATTGTTGACGGTACCGATCGTGCTTGTTCTTGTGTTTGATTCGGCAAGTACACTTTCGCTCCGGAATTTTCTGGAAGATATTGCAGGAACCATTTTCTTTATTGATTTTCCTATTGGAATGTGTCTTTTGCATTATTACTTTCCGCAATTTTTCCGACATCGCAAAAGCGGATATTATTCTATTGTTCCTTGGGGAATATTTTTCCTTGTCTGCTGGGGCATCGTAGCTTTGGGAATGTTCCTTGAAACGCAGTTCGGGCGGTATCCTGAAAACGGCTTTTCCGTTGTTTGCGCTTACCTTTTCGGTTGGGCATATATCTGGTTTACTATGATCCCCATCGGATTAATCTATCTGCTTTTCCGCTGTATTCAAAAATTGTGGAATAAAAGAGGTGAGCGATGACCATTCCGGATGATTTAAAAATCTTCAGTTATATCTATGAATATCGTTTTTTTGCCTTGGTTCCTTTATATGCGCTATGGATAACAGGCGGATTTTATTTTCTATTCCGCTTAAAAAAAGTATTTTTTCTCTGGCTTCTGATTTTTCCGCTTGTCCTTTCACCGTTGCATATCGCATTTGTTTACAGTGGCTGGCACTACAGAATGGAACTTTACGACCGGTTCGCCAAAACGCCGCACGGCTGGCATGATATTGACTGTATGCCACCTGCGATCCGTGCGGAATATGCCAAACACAATTATCATCCCCGTTCCAAAGATATGAAAGCTATGGCGTTAGGCACAGTTGTAGTCACTCTACTGCTGTATGTTCTGGGCGGATCAGCATATATGGTAATTACTTTGATAAAAACTTGGCAGAACCGGAGGAAAAAAGTTGAGAAAGAAGATTGAATACATTATTTCAATAGTTATTTCCCTTATTCTTCTTGAGATCGGGTACTTTTATGCTGCTTTTAGAAAGGGCAAACGAATATGCTAAAATCAAAAAAATTCTGGATTGCCGTCATTCTCCTGATTGTAACCAACATCGGGACTGCTGTCGGATGTATGTGGGTAGCTAAAGGAATAACTGTTTTACATATAATGTCAGTTTACAGCAGTATGAATTTCAAAAAAGTTGAAGATACAAAATTATTGCTGACAGCAATCTCTGATGAGATTAAAAAAGATCCGGAACAGGCAATCGTAAAAATAGACAAATTGCAACAGCAAATCCCGAATTCATACGAAGGATTCAGAACTGCTGAAGAACTGAAAAAAGCCGGATTTAAATAAATGTCGGTGGTGCGACTGTTTTCCGGGGCGTCTTTCATTTCTGCAAAATTAACAGACATTTCGTTTGAGGTGAAAGCCGAACTCTGTTTGGATTTTTATGCGTTCAGATATACTTTCCGAAGAAACGGCATAGTTCAGCAAGATTGCATTGCTGACAACTGTTTTGAGCTTGTGAGAACTATTCTGGAGAATTAAAACACCCTCCAGCTTTTGAAGCCTACTTGAAAACCCATTGCGGCAGAGCATTCATCAAACGGCATTTTTAACCAAAAATCATCTGATAATTTGATTCAACCTGAAATTTCCATAAGTCCTTCCCCTTACAGAAAATTATCAAAAAATTGTAATCCGCAGTTGTAACCGCCTGCGGGAGATGGTATATTACCTATGAGATGGTTGATTTGAGCATGGAGGTGTTTGTATGAAAAAAATTAAATTTCTGTGTTTCTATTCATTGTTATTTTTCTCTCCGGCAATTTTTGCGGAAACGGTAGTTCAGCCTTTTGCAGATTGCAAAATCACACGATCAAAAGAGGAATGGCAATACGACTTGAAATATTCCGCCGGATTTTCTTTTGAGGAATGGCAATACGACTTGAAATATTCCGCCGGATTTCCTTTTCACGAAAGCAAACTTTTTTTGATCTTGCGCTATGGGAACTCTGTAAAAAGGACTGAAATCCCTTTGCAGAAAACTATTGCTTTTGATTGGAAATATTCTCCCGGAAAGATTGCTTTTTGCTCTTCTCATATAAAATATGAATTCCCGCGAGCTGAAAATGTTTCAAGAATATTTAATCTTACGTCAAGCAAGATTTTGTTTCCGGGCAGCAAAGTTGTCCTGATGACATGGAAAACAACTTCACTTGCTGACGGTAAAACGCTTGAGCAATTTTGTGGCGAATTGAGTCTGGAATTGCAAGTTCCGGAACATATATTACAGAAATATGCCAATGCTATGAGTTATGAAGATCTGGTTATGCAAAATTTTCTGAAAAAAATCAATGTTCCGGATTATTGGCGTTATGCGAAAGATTTTCCGTCAATACCGGAAAACTCAAAATCAATATACAAAACCTATCAGCAAATGATTTCTGCTCACATTATGAAATCAGATACATATCAACGCGATTTTGATGCGGGAGAAATTGGATTGCAACCGATCCTTGCTTTGGAAATTCTCATAATGGGCCGGATGTTGTATGCAAAAAATCTTCCGGAAGCGATGCGACAAAAGCTTGTAATGGAGCAATATAAACGGTATAAACAAATCCTGTCTCTGGCAGAAGCTGCTTTTGCCGCAGGAGGGGAACCCAAAGAATTTGTCGATATTGCCCAAAACAATTTGAAAATTTTCGTAAAAAAACACAATATCAAAGAATAGGTGTTGTCTCATTTTTTGTAAAAAATATAACCTGCGTTGTCGGCAACTTTTTTGAGCTTGCGAGAAATATTCTGAAGAATTAAAACACCCTCCACCATTGCGGCAGAGCATTCATCAAACGGCATTTTTAACCGAAAATCATCTGATAATTTGATTCAACCTGAAATTTCCATAAGTCCTTCCCCTTACAGGAAATTATCGAAAATCTGTAATCCGCAGTTGTAAACGCCTGCGGGAGATGGTATATTAAACTTGGACGATTAGCAAAAATAATCAGTACGGAGATAGCAATGGATAATGATTTAAATAAAAACAGCAAAAAAACTGTGCTTATAATATCTTTAAAAATCCTGTTTCTTTGCGGAGCTTTTGTTGGCGCGATCTTTTTGTGGATGATAGGATTGCTTGTCATCGGCTTGGGCAGCGTTAATCCGGTGTCAATGAATATTTTCTGGACGCTCCTTTTGCTTTCTTTGTTGATTTTTATTTATTCTCTGCTCTTCCGTAAAGCCAGAAAAATCTGGAAATGGGTCGGCAGTTCTGCATTGCTCTGTTTGCTTGTCCTTTGCCTTATTCCTGCATACCGCTGGTACACGGTGGAGCGATTTAAACAGTTGAGCGACAATATCAACTGGTACGCTTATGATCCCTGGCGTACTGAAACCAAAGTTGTTGTGGTGGATGCTGCGCCCGAATTCAAGATATCAAAGGATTTGCCGAAAATGGATGGAGCATACGCTCTGTATCCGGTTTATTCCGGTGTTGTCCGCGCCCTTTATGACCGCAACGAATTTGAAAAACACTCCCGATGGGAATATTTGGTTACTAACGGTTCGGATATTACCTTTGAAAAACTGCTGAAAAATGAGGTTGATCTTATTTTCAGCGCACCGCCATCCAAAAAACAAATTGCCGATGCCCAAGCCAAAGGTTTGAAATATGAAATCACACCCTTTGCCAAAGAAGCATTTGTCTTTTTTGTCAACAGTAAAAATCCCATAGAAAATATTACTTCACAACAAATCCGGGATATTTACGCAGGAAAAATCCCCGACTGGTCGCAGATCGATAAGCGTTTGAGCGGAAAAATCAAACCCTTTCAGCGAAATCAGGGGAGCGGCAGTCAGACTATGCTGGAAAAGATCATGGGTGATACGCCCATTATGCCGCCCATGAAAGAGGATCGTCTGGGCGGTATGGGCGGGATCATCAACGATGTAGCAAATTACCGCAACTATCAGGAAGCGCTCGGCTTTACATTCCGCTATTTTTCAACAGAAATGTTCAAAAACGGCGAAATCAAACTGCTTGCGATCGACGGCATTGCCCCCACCGTGGAAAATATCCGCAACGGTACTTATCCCTTTATTGCCGATTGCTGTATCATCACCGTCAAGCCGCGCAGTGAAAATGTCGGCAAAATTGTAAAATTCATGTTTTCAACCGCCGGGAAAGAGCTGATTGAGAAAACAGGTTATGTTGCAATACCCCGCAAATGATTTTTCTCTCGCAGTTGTAAACGCCTGCGGGAGATGGTATATTACCAGTGAGATGGTTGATTTGAGCATGGAGGAATGAATATGAAAAGAATCCAGATTTGCAGTATTCTGTGCAGTTTGATGATCGTTTTCCTCGTTGGGTGCGGTGGAATTCCTGAATATAATTATATTGGCATGACCAAAGCTGAAGTTGCGGCACATCTGGAAAAACATGCCTTCCGCAGCCGCTGGAGCAGAAACCGGTTTGACATTGAAGTGCCGCGAAGCAAAATTTTCTCTCATTCTTTCCATAATGCTCAGGAAGTAGCGAAAAATCAATCCGTAATGTCTGCAAAAGAATGGCGTTGCGGTTTTTATCCTCAAAGACATTGGCTCTTTGGATGGGACGGGATTTTTTCCAAATGGTATTTCGTAAATCTGAAATTCAAAGACGGTCGGGTTGCCGAACAGCGTAATTTGAGAAATTACTATTGGGTCAGAGGAAATGCCGGACAATCACCCTATCCGAATTATCCGAAAAACTTTCACAAGGTCAATAAAAATCTTTACCGTTCCGGTCAGCCGGATAAAGATGAATTCTTTTCTCTCTATACCTTTAACGGCATCCGCAGTGTGTTGAATCTGCGGGAAAACAACAGCGACAAAGACGAAATCAATGCAATCAACCGCAATTGGAACAATGCCGTTACTCTGTACGAAATTCCCCTTGATACAGGAAAAATTTCGGAAGATGACCTCTATAAAATTTTGACCGTTATCCGTGATGCTCCCAAACCCTTGTTGATCCACTGCTGGCACGGCAGCGACCGCACCGGCTGTGCCGTTGCCGCAAGCCGTATCATCTTTGAAAATTGGAGCGTGGAAGATGCCGTTTCCGAATTGATGAAACCCGAATATGGTCATCACAAAAGAATCTATACCAACATCCCGGAACTGCTCCGCAAAGCCGATTGGCAGAAAATCAGGAAAAACATTTTGAATAAAGATAAATAAATATGCTTAAAAAGTCCTTATTTATTCTTTTTTTTATCAGCTGTACTCTTTTTTTCCCGGGATGCACTTCTCCTTATATAGGGAAAAACAGGCATGAAATCGTGGACATCATTGCACAGGAACATAAAAAAACTCCGGGAGAAATCTATATCTATGTACCTCGGGGACATAATTACCGCTTTAATCATCCAGCTGAAATTTTAAATAAAAATCGGAATTGGGGACCGGATATGACAAAGTGCAGTCAATGGGGGATTTTGCCATACAAAAAATTTTGGTTCGATGGGACTTTTTGCACTTTGCTTACATTCAAGGATAATGTTGTCATAAAAGAAGAAGCAGATGTTCACTGCGGCGGATACGGATATTTCAAGCCGTTTGCATTCGTCTTTTTCCTTATCGCACCTTTGTTCCTTTAAAAATATTTATGCAGTTGTAAACGCTTGCAAAAGATGATATATTACTGTTAAGACGGTTGACTCATATACATTAAGAGGTGAAATATGGCTGCGTTAATTGTTATTCTTACACTTGCTTTTATCAGCGTGTTGATTTCAGCATTTATGGCCGGAGGATCAGAAAAACGCAAAAATACCTTGCTCTGGAGTATCTGCGGTATAGTGTTGTCTGCCATATCGGGAACTGCTCTCTTTTTCTGCAAAGGAGCAATCAAAGAAATCCTTTTGAAACAAAAGCCGCATCTCTCTTTTATGGCAGAAAATATTGTCATTCCGGATCAGGTCATGCTGCAGCTTGGTCTTACCGTTTTTTTCTGCGGGATCATTGTTTTTTTATTGGGGTACAACTGCCGGAAAAATTCTTCAAAATGGTATTGGGCGTTATTGTGGTCTTTTAGCGTTGCTTTCCTAATAGGGCATTTGCTTTTCCTTCCCCAATATTACGGGATTGCCGCATTTGTAAACTTTTTTACAACGGCAAAGCAGGATGTATTCCGTCTGGATATATCGATGCTGCCAACAGTATATATCATGCTATCCGTAAACTTGCTCGGGGCATTGTTGTGGTTATGGCATACGCTTAAAACAACAACACGGTCATGGAAAAATATTCTCGTTTTTGCAGGGAGCTTTACCGGATCAGTGTGTATTCTCTGGCTTGCAGCATGGGGAACCGGTACATGGGCAAAAAATGCAATGGAAACAAAAGCTGCCGAACTTGGAATTACATCATTACAGGTAACTGAACAGGAACCTCCGGAATTGAAAATACTGGTCAATCCTGAATTTCATACAAAACACCCCAGGTACAATCCGCCGCAATCAGGAAAATATGATTGGAAAAAAGATACTATTCCCGCAGATGAAAAAGCGTACACTATGAAATTTTTCACATCTCCGGAACTGGAAACATATCTGAGTTGTTTGAAAAAAAGTGCCGCATATATTGGTCTCTGGTGCGTCACCGGGCAGGTATTGCCGAATTATATTACAGGACAAATCAAAAAGAAAAAGTCCTGCCGGAACTCATGAAATATCCGGAACTGGAAAATTTGATCCCTGCCGATACGCCATTTCTGATTTGTGAATTGTTGCGGACTGCGACCCGCAATATATGGGTAAGTGCGCTGATTCAATATGGTCCGGAAGAAAAATCTCTTTTGCCGACGTATCAGCAACTCCTTGCCTGGAGCAAAAATTGGAAAGTTCATCTCCCCTGTGAAGCTGGATTTTACTTGGCTGTTCCTTCTGAAAACAAAGGGAAAACAGCCGCATTTTTCTATGCGCCATACCTGAATACCACCCGGTACCGGGGATTTTTTGATGCTGCAAACCGTATCCCTTCGTTGAAAAAACTGGAACAGCAGGAAATAATTACAGAAGATGGAATGTATGGCAAAGCTGCAAAACGCCAGCGTTCGGGTATTATTACGGGACGAACTCTCCTTGCCTTGAAAGTTTACAAAATCGAACACGGAAAGTACCCGACCCAACTATCCGACCTCATACCCCATTATCTTCCCCGAGAGTATGTTTCGCCATATACCGGCAAAAAGTTGAATTATTCTATCAAAGAAACAAATTTCACCTTGTCTTCTGACGGAATAACTATCACATCGGAAAGATAAGACTTGTAAATATCTGCGGTGCGACTGTTTTTCGGGGCGTTTTTTATTCTATCGGAATTTACAGACATTTATTTTGAGGTGAAAGCCGAACTCTACTTTTATTTTTCTGCGTTCAGAGATGTTTTCCGAAGAAACAGCATGGTTCCGCAAGCAGCATTGTCAACAACCGTCTTGAGCTTGAGAGAACTATTCTGAAGAATCAAAACGCCTTCCACGTTTTAATAAATATTTTTCTGGTATAGAGTTGACTTTGTTTCTTTTTTATAGTATAGTATAATATACAAAAATTTTCAAACAGGGAATAATAATATGAAAAAAATGCTTTATCTGTGTCTTCTTTTCCTTTTTGCCTTGAGTTTACAGGGCAAAAACAATCCCGTCCTTGAGATCCCCTCTTTTGAGAAGCCTCTCAAGATCAAGCTGGATGGAGTTCCGGATGAACCATTCTGGCAGAAGGCTGGAAAAATCAACAAGTTTCACAAGTTCCGCTCTCCCGGCGTTCCAGCCGGGGCTTCCACTATTGCCCGTGTCTGTCTGGATCAGCAGAACCTTTATCTTTCTCTGTTCTGCCATGAACCCGGGAAGATCACAAGGGGTACTGAAAAAAATTCCCTCTGGAATATCGACCATGTGGATATGATTTTTTCTTCCATAGAAGACAAAGACTGGTTTGTGCAGATCGCTTTTGGTCTCAACGGCAAAACCTATGAGGAGTTCATCAGAAAAGAGGAGTATCAGAAGGCGATCCTCATCGGAAAGGACTTCTGGAGTGCGGAACTTATCATTCCCCTCCGGGCTTTCGGAAAGTTTTCAGATAAGGGGCTGCGTTTCAACATGCTCCGCAGAAGAGCCAACGCCAGAGAATATCAGAGCTGGGGCGAACTTGTTGATTGGGCTCTCGAACCCTGCCGTTTCGGCATTTTTCATATCAAGACACTCCCGGAGGAAGTAGCTCACGGTCCCCGGAACTCACAGGTAAGTTCACAGGCTTCTTCCGTCAGCTGGGAAACTGCCGGAGTTGTCAAAAGCACTTTTTCCTACCGCAAGGGGACTTCCGGAAAATTCATCAGTATTCCTGTCACAAGTACCGGAAAATTCCACCGTGTCCGTCTGGAAAAACTTACTCCCGGAACTCTTTACCAGTATAAGATCTCCGGAGATGAAAATATTTACTCTCTGACCACTCTTGATCCCAAAGAAGCTGAATTTTCCTTTGCCTTTACTTCTGACATTCACGGCAACAGTGCTCTTCTCCAACAACACCTTACCGCTCCCGTGGTACAGAAGGCGGATCTCTTCTTCCTCGCCGGAGATCTGCTTACCGGGATCTCCGGACATTACAGCTGTTACAACGGCTTTTCAGATACGGTCTCCGACTGCTGGAAGAAGAATAGTTACTGTTTCCGGGGCAACCACGAATACCGGGGTATCCCTGCGCCATTCCTCCAGCTCACCGATCCCTTTGGCAACATTTCCTACGGAGCCTTTCTGCACAAGGGTACTTATTTTCTCTACCTTGACTCCGGTGACGGAAAAATGCTGGATACCCCCTATATGAAGCAGCAGCTTAAATTTGTGGAAAAAGCAGTTGCCAGTCCAGAATTCCGCAACGCCCGCTTCAGAATTCTGCTTGCTCATCATCCCCTGATTACAGACAAGAGCTGGAGTTCTCCCGAAATGACGGCTCTTTATAATGTGATCAAAATGCAGAAGGCGGAAAAGATGATCGACCTCTACCTTTGCGGTCACAAACACTCTTACAACCGGCTGCTTGCCGGGGAGAGTAAGCTCCACTCCACCAATCCCCGCTTCAACGACCTGACTGTCAGTGCCTCCTATCCCTTTCCCCTGCTCATCAATGACCGTAGCGGCGTTATTCTTGTGGATGTCAGAAAAGACCGTCTCAATGTTACTGTATTCAACCCGGATTTGAAACTCCACGACAAACTCTCTTTTCCGGCAAAAAAACGGTAAAAAAACTGAAAATAAATAAAGCGGCAGTTTCTCTCCTGCCGCCTGTCTGTCTGAAATTTATTTTCCTGCCATCATTGCATTTATATCTGTTTTTGGATCGGTTATTCCCTTTATATCAAAGGTTTTTGCCAATATTGCAGCAACATTGGGCGAAAGAAAGGCTGGCAATGAGGGCCCGAGACGGATATTTTTGAATCCGAGATGCAGCAATGCCAACAGTACCGCTACCGCTTTCTGCTCATACCATGCAATATCGAAAGAGATCGGCAGATCATTGATATCTTTCACTCCGAAAACTTCTTTGAGTTTCAATGCGATCACTGCAAGAGAATAACAATCATTGCACTGTCCGGCATCCAGTACCCGGGGAATACCGTTAATATCATCTGTTACAAGTTTGTTATAACGGTATTTTGCACATCCGGCAGTGAGAATGACCGTATCTTTGGGAAGATTTCCTGCTACTGTCGTATAATAGGAACGTTCTTTCTGTCTGCCGTCACACCCTGCCATCACGACAAAGCGTTTGATGGCTCCGGATTTTACAGCTTCCACAACTTTATCCGCAAGGGCAAAAACCTGGGCATGAGCAAAGCCTCCGGTGATCGTTCCCTCTTCCAGTTTTTCCGGAGGCGGACATTTTTTTGCCAGTTCAATGATTTCTGAAAAATCCTTTCTGCCTCCATTTTCCCGTTCAGGAATATGGGGTACACCCGGATAACCCGCCATTCCGGTAGTGAAGATCCGGTCTTTATAGGAATCCTGCACAGGAGTAATGCAGTTGGTGGTCATAAGGACAGGCCCGTTGAAGGAGGCAAATTCCTTATTCTGCAAATGCCAGGCATTACCGTAATTCCCGTAAAGATGGGGATATTTTTTCAATTCCGGATAGTAATGGGCCGGGAGCATTTCGCAGTGGGTGTAGATGTCGATCCCGGCATCTTTGCTCTGTTCCAGAAGTTCTTTTATATCCAGAAGATCATGTCCGGAAATCAGGATACCGGGACGGTTGCCGACTCCGGTTTTTACAGTAGTGATTTCCGGATCCCCGAAAGTTTCCGTATTGGCACAGTCCAGAAGTGCCATAGTTTTGACCGCGACCGCTCCGGCTTCCAGAACAAGAGAAGTCAGGGTATCAGCATTTTCTTCCGTTGCAGCTCCTTTCAGTGCCTTGAAGAAAAATTCATAAATACTGTCATCTTCTTTCCCGAGAACAGCCGCATGTTCTGCATAGGCGGCGATCCCTTTAAGACCACAGGTAAGCAACTCCCGCAAAGAACGGATATCTTCATTTTCCACAGAAAGTACGCCGCAAGGACAATCTGTCTGTGTATTTCCGGTCAATGCAACAGCCTTATCCAGACGTTTTTTCAACGTGTCATTATCAAAATTGGCATTGGTTATGGTCATAAAAAGTGACTGGATGATGAAACGTCCTGTCGCCCTGTCCGGTTCCCGGGTAAGGGCAATAAGTTTCAGCTGACGGATGATCTTATCCATTATGTGTGCTGTTTCCGCTTTTTTCCCACACATTCCGGCAAGAGTGCATCCTGTATTGCGGCATGCCTCCTGACACTGGAAACAAAACATTTTTCCTTCCATTGTAAACCTCCATGATCTATGTTGTGATTTTGTTTTTTTTATTCCAAAGCAATATTTTCCTTTTTATAAAGACAGTTTCTTCACAAGAATGTTTCTGTTACCGGACTTTATTTTGTAAGCAGGAACACAATACTTCCTGTTCATACCTTGTAACACCGTTCAAAAGTTAGCCATAACTAACTTTATCACACAATATAAATGTAAAAAAACACAGATATCCCATAATTTCTCAAAAAACAGGTATTTTCGCCATATTTGAGCGGGAGAAAATTGGATTTTGAAAAAGTGATTTTGTCAGATTTTCCAGACAGTATGAGTGAAATATCATAGAGGAGAATAAAGAAGCCCCACCGGGGCACAGGAACCCAGCCCGAGGTACAAGAAATATATGCTTTTGTCACAAATCAAATCCCGGAGGGACGATAGAACCCAGCCCGGGGTACAAGAAATATATGCTCCTGTCACAAATCAAGTCCCGGAGGGACGGCAGAACAAAGCCCGGGCTACAAGAAATATAT
>JAZKZE010000175.1:0-26004 GCA_045612485.1 Victivallales bacterium
CATCACCACTGAGTTAACAGCATGTGATTTAATTTAGCATCATTTTTCATTTTGTCAAGCTTTATTTTGAAAATTTTTCAAAATTTCTTACTTTTCAAAACGGTCACCATTTTCAACCGGATCTTCCGGAATTAACGGCAACGGATATTTAATTTAGCACTGATTTTCATTTTGTCAAATACTTTTTCGAAGATTTTTCAAAATTTCTTTTCAGCACCATCCCCACTTCAACCGGACCTTTCCGGCGATCAGCGGCAACGGGTATTTAAATTAGCATCTTTTTCAGATTTGTCAAATACCTTTTTCAAAAATTTTTGAATTTTTTATTTCAAAACTCAATCATTTTTGAGCTCAGCACCACCACTTCTCAAGTGACGTTCCATTTAATATACTCCAATTCCCCTTTTTGTCAACCCGGGGTTTTAACTTTTTTCAGAAAAAATACAGAGGGGGGACGGATAGATGCAGATGGAATGAAAAAATGTATAGGTACGGAGGGAAATGAAAAAAATGATATGAAGAGGGACAGAAGGAGACAGAGAGGGATGTGGAGGAAGACACGGGAACCCAGGGAGACTGATACTGAAAGCAGGAGGGTATGCGGGGGTACGATGACATGTGAGTATAAAGTACAGCAAAGAAAAAGAGTACTATATACCCCAATACAACTTGAATCCTGCTATATACAGCTTGCATTTTTCCTTTTCAGTGCTATAGTTCTTTTACATAACCATTATTCTTATTCACAAAATCTATACCGGATCAACTTCTATCCGGGAAAACACTACAGAAGGTTCTTTTTATATGGATATCCGGAAATCTCAGCTTAAAAAAAGTCTTGCCATGAGTTGGCAATGGTTCACAAAATCCGGCGTAATGCTCCCGGAAGACGGTTCATGGGGACTTGGAGAACGGGTCATGCTTACCGCAGGAAACGAAGCAATGGACCATATCATCACCTCTTTTCCTGCATGGACTCCCCATAAAGACTACTATATTATAGAGCAGCGCAGAGCTGATTGCAATATGCAGGCAGCATTTCTCTTTCTTCTCATGCATAAACTGGATTTTCTCCCTGCCCCCTGCAAAAAAACAGCGGAAAACCTCCTGGCTTTTCTCTATTACCGCAGCGGACTTCTCAACAGAGCCGAAAACAGCCCTGTTTCCGGCTTGTGGGACTGGAGCCATATCAAAAGAAGTCATGTGATCTATTTCGATGATGATTCCTGGATGCTTTTCCTTGCATGGAAGATCGCAAAAAAATATCCCGCACTGGATAGAAAATACGGCATGAAAAAATTTGCTTTACTTCTTGCGGAAAGACTGCTTTCCGGTGCCATCCGTTATTTTAAAGGAGAAGCAAATCCCGATAAGGAAAAAGAAGAAAATTCCTTTTACTGGCAGGGCAAGATCCTTCTGCCGCACTGGGGTTCCCTCGTATGTATGGCTCTGGCGGAAACATACAGGGAAACAGGAGATGAAAAGTATCTTTCTTTTATAGAGATGTATGAAAAATATCTCGTGGAAAATGCAGACACCTTTACCTCCAGCGAATTCGGGTACGCTCTTATCGGAAGCACTTGCGCCTATACAGCAACCGGCAGTAAAGCAAGTCTGGAATGTGCGGAACTTTTTGCAGACAAAATCCTCAAAATCATGGATCCGGAAACCGGCTGCATTCCCTCCGAACATTATGAAGCCCCCTCCGGAAAATCCCTTGCAGATACGATCTACACCTTGAACTGGGCAGTTCTGGGATTGCAGAATATGGCACAAATCAATAATAAATATGATGATGCGTATAAAAAACTGCTCTCCCTTCTTCTGAAGATCCAGGATCGTTCCAGAGCCTCTTTCCTTTACGGCTGCTGGCGCGGTATGTACGATATGGAAAGCGGAAAATGGGGCGGCGGCGACAGATTTGAAGGCGGCGCAAACAGTATTTATACAGGCTGGACCAATGCCCCCATCGCCTGGGCGTGTGCATTTGAATTGCTCAACTCTTCCTTAAGCAAAATCTGAGGTTACTGCCATGATACAAAATTTTTTATCCGGTGCGGCTGACCGCTACGAAAAGGAACTCCTTGAAAATGTCATCCCCTTCTGGGAGAACCACTGTGAAGATAAAGTATATGGCGGCTACTTTACCTGTCTTGACAGGGACGGAACCGTCTATGATACAGAAAAATATATGTGGATGCAGTGGCGTATCGTCTATATGTTCGCCCTCTTCTACAAAAATGTAAGACAGAAAGAGAACTATTTGCGGATCGCGGAACAGGGATTTGATTTTCTTACAAAACACGGAAAATCCCCTGACGGCACATACTATTTCGCCTTGAACAGGCAAGGGGTCCCCTCGGTTGCTCCCTACAATATATTTTCCGACTGTTTTGCGGCAATGGGCGCAGCAGCCCTCTATCAGGCAACAGGTAAAGAGATCTATGCGGCAGAAGCAAGAAGTGCCATGGATCACTATATTGCAAGAATGGACAATCCCAAAGGAAAATGGGAAAAAGGTCTTTCCGGCAAACCGGCAAGACTTTCCCACGGTCACTTTATGATCCTTGCAAACCTTGCCTCCGTGATGAAAGAGATGCTGGGAACAGATGAATATGAAAATCGGGCAGATGAGGCAGTACGCATGGTGACCGATCATTTCTGGAATCCGGAAATGCGTCTCCTTTTTGAAAATATCAATACCGATCATTCCTTTGATCTGGAAAGCTGTGAAGGCAGATTCATCAATCCCGGTCACGGACTGGAATCCATGTGGTTTGTCATGCAGTATGCTGAACGGAAGAATGATCCGGAACTGATAAAGAAAGCGGCTGATATCGTAAAGGGGATCCTCGCTTCCGGAACAGATAAAGAATACGGCGGATTATACTACTTTATGGATGCCCTCAATAAGCCGCACCTTGAACTGCAATGGGATATGAAATTATGGTGGCCGCACTGTGAAGCAATCATCGCCCTTCTTTACGCCTTCCGGCTTACAAAAGATCCCTTCTTTATGGAAAAATTCAAAGAATTTGATTCCTATACCTGGAGTCACTTCAAAGATCCCCTGTATCCGGAATGGTTCGCCTACCTCAACCGGCAGGGCATTCCCACTCATAATCTCAAAGGAGGAAAGTGGAAAACATTTTTCCATCTGCCGAGAATGCTGTACATCAGCAGTCAGCAGATGAGAAAAATAACAGCTGAATAAAAAGCTGTTCAGAAAGTATTTTTCCTGTGACAGCCTTCCGGATACAGAATTTCTTTATTGCAGATTCATTCCGGAAGGCTGTTTGCGTGTATCCAGAATAAATCCGGCAGGATCGGTATTCAGGGGTTCCAGGGTATCCACAAGTCCCCATCTGCGGGAAACAGGCCAGAAGATATTGACCGCAAGTCCGATCATATTCTTCCGGGGGATAAATCCCCAGTTTCTGCCGTCCAGACTGTTATAGGTATTATCTCCCAGTGCGAAAAAGTGATTTTCCGGCACTGTGATCTCAGTTCCCCCGGCAAGGATACCGTCTGCCCAATGCCCCAGATATCCGCCTTTGAAAGAGTAGATTTTACGGAACTTTTCCGATATTTCGTAAGCAGGAATGAATTTATCCTCCCCTTTGGGTTTGATAAGGAGGATATTATCCTCGATCTTCAAAGTATCTCCGGGCAATCCGGCAAGCCGTTTGATATAGTAGTATCCGGCAAGGGGCTGGGTGGGGGATTTGAGTCCCACCGTATTGAATACGATCACATCCCCTCTTCTGAACTCACGGAAATGGATGCTCAGCCGTTCCACAAAAACATGATCGCCGCTGGATAAATACCCGTCGCAAATCACCTCATCTTTTTTACATTCTGCTCCGGTCTTTTCGATATACCGCCAGATGTTGGTAAAAAAGTCACCGGGGGTGGAGTAAGAGTTACTGCCTATAAGGAAATGGCTCCTTTCCCAGAAAATAAACCGGTTTTCCCGCTGTAAGGAATCATACCGGAATCTGCCGTCCTCTCTGACCTTCACATAGACTCTGCTGCTCTGCAAAGGCTGGAAAAAACGGGTGACAGGTCCCTGAAAGGTTTTTGCCTTTTCCCGGTCGATATAGTGGATCCCGAAAAGCGTGGGCTGCATACTGCCGGTAGGGATCTTGAAAGGCTGAAGATATAATGCCCGGATCCCGCCGGCCACCATACAGGCTACCAGCAATACATCCAGAAAACTTTTCATGGTATAGGCAAAAGAGGAACGGGGAATGACCGCAGAAAGACGGTTCTCCCATTTTTCCAGCCGAGCTTCCTCCATCTTCAAATCGGAAGAAAACTTTTTCACCTCTGCGGTTTCAGAAGCAAGTGCAGCAAGTTCCGTTTTTGCCTTTTCCGTAAGGATATCATCATCGCTTTTCAATGTATAGTTGACAGTTGTCCGCAGATCTTTGAATTGCTTCCACAGTTTTCTTCTTTTGAAATATGCTTTCAGATCCATTTTTCTTCCCGTTTCAGTTGGTATAATTTCCTGCAAAAGGATCAGTTCCCCGCAAAAGCAGATAATCGCCGCAGAGATGCAGGGAACCGCAAAGGATGCTCTTTCTGCCTTTTGCCAGTTCCGCAATGCCTTTTTCTTTCCGTTCCTTCATGACCTCCTCCAGAGAAGAGGAAGCACATTCCCCTTCAAACCCAAGGGAACGGACAAGAAGAGTCAGTTCTTCCGCCGTAGCAGATTTTCTGTACGTGCCGAAAGAAATAAAAGTAAACTTAGCAGCATAAGGCACAAGTTCTTTGAGCATATCCTTTGCATCCTTATCGGCAAAATTCCCATAGATAAAATCAAACTTTTCCCCGGGGAAAAACTCATCAAGAGCCTTTGCCAGGATCATGGCACATTCCGGATTATGGGCGCCGTCCAGAAGAAGTGCCTCCTCCGGAAAATACTGGAAACGGGCGGGCCATACGGTTTCCGCAAAGCCGGCTTTTGCTTTTTCCATATCAAAGTCATACTTTTTATGCAATTCCTCCAATACCATCAAAGCGAGAGCGGAATTGCTTCTCTGATGGGCTCCGGCAAGGGAGATAAGAGTATTATTGGAAAGTATCTGACAGGGGATCCCCTTATGAAACTTTACGCCTGTTTTTTCCGGGACATTTTCCAGAACTGCAGCCGGAGCGGAAAGTTCTGCCGCCCTTGCAAGAATAACCTCCCTTGCTTCAGGAGCAATGGAACTGCTGATAAAAACAGGACAGTTTTCTTTAATGATTCCCGCCTTTTCAAAGGCGATTTTCGGCAGAGTATCCCCCAGATAATTCTGATGCTCCAGAGAGATAGTCGTAATGATGCTTGCCAGAGGTTTGGTAATGACATTTGTGGAATCCAGTCTGCCGCCCACCCCGGTTTCCCAGATAACAAAATCCACCTTTGCCTCTGCAAAAAGCAAAGCTGCTGTAACGGTGGTGGTTTCAAAGTAAGTTACCATCATTCCCTTTTCATCCCGCAGGAAATCGGCAGCCTTCTTTACCTTCCGGAAGGCATCTGCAAGGGTATCATCACTTACCGGTCTTCCGTCAATGATGAAACGCTCATTGAGTTTGGCAAGATGGGGGGAGGTATATAAACCTGTTCTGTATCCTGCATGCCGCAATGCGCTTTCCAGAAATGCCGCAGTGGAACCTTTGCCGTTACTTCCGGCGATATGGATAAAGGAGAGTTCTTTTTCCGGGTTTCCCAGAGCGTCAAAATATGCCTGTGTCTGGTGCAGTCCCAGTTTCACTCCGAAAAATTCCAGACTTTCAAACCATTCAAAAATATCTTCGTTCATTTTTCTTCCTTACAACTTCTTTCAGCGGATGACCGGAGACCAGGAAGCTCCGCTGCAGCGGGATTTTCCCTGAATAAGCACTCTGCTGCGGCCGGTACGGCTGTCAACGATAATGATCTTTCCATTGGAGGAAAGAACGATATGCCGGTTGTCAGGAGCCCAGGAAGGGCCTTCGCCCTGCGCCCGGATGTCAGGGAAAATGTAGGAATTTTCCCTGTCTTTTACCTGTCTTTCCATTCCCATATTGGCGGTAAGATCCACTACTTTGAGTACATAGGGACCAAGTTTTGCAGTATAGGCAAGTTTGTTATCTTTGCTCCATGCAGGGGCAACACATTCACTGCCGGAAACACCTTTTACTCTTTCCGCGTTTCCGCCCTCTGCGGAAATGATATAGAGTTTGGGACGACCTGTTTTATCAGAAACAAAACAGATCTTTGAATCATCCGGCGACCAGCAGGGACTTGCTTCATTGGCACGGTCGTTGGTAAGCCGGATCACACCGCCGCCCTCATAGTTGCGGACAAAAAGATCCACCTGATTGCCCACAGTGACAACAAGGGCGATCTTTCTGCCGGAATGGGAAACTTTCCCGGAATTGATCCCCCGCTGGGCGGAAAGGATGCGGCTTCTGTTGCGGATCATATCATACTCCACAAGGGGAGAGGAGGCGACAAGATACTGATTGAAAAGAAGGGCTTTTCCGGAAGGATGCCAGGAGGGTTCGATGTTCAGAGAACCGTTGGAAGTTACTTTCCTTATATTGCTTCCGTCGATATCGCACATATAGATCTCTTTTCTCCCTCTGCCTGTTTCTGCGGAAAAAGCGATCTTTGTACGGCAAATGCCTTCAATACCGAAAAGTTTATTGAGGATCATATCCACTGCGGCATAAACAGCTTCATCGGAGTTTGTCCCCTGCCCTGTCACACGGAACATTTCAATGCCTGCACCGTTTTTCACAGAAAGAAGGATCGTACCCCCGTCTGCTCTTCCGTCAATGATATATTCCGCCCCTTTGGCAGAAGGAACAAGATCGAACCAGGAAGTTGCCCACAAAGTATTGCGTACTTTTGCTGTAAGTTTCGGATCCCCGCCGGACAGTCCTTTGAAAAACATTTTCGGATTTCCCGTGATCCCGGAACCGGACAAAGTCACCTGGGCATAAGAAACCGCAGGCAGCATGGCGGCACAGAATGTAAAAACAGATATGGCGGCAATAAAGATCTTTACCGGAAGTAAAAAACGCATATTCTCATCTCCTCATTGAGTTATTTATACTTAAAAATAAGCTGGTGGAATTTTTGTATAGTAAATTAATACATAATCGCGTAAAGGCAAGTTGCAAAACAAAAAAAAACGGAAATTTACCTCTTTTTTCAAAAAGGCAAAAAACCGTTTTTTCTTTTTTATACCGGCAGTCCCCTGTTACTGTCTGATATGGACTGTAAAGTTTACAATATCATCACCCTGCCCGAAATGAGTCCCGTAATCATTGATCTCCAAACCGCCCTTTTTCTTCGTTCCATTTGCGTTTTTATTAACAGATTCTTCTTTTATTTCCTTATCATGTCCGTCACCGATCCTCTGATCTTTTCCGGCAGAACCGAAATCATACTTTCCCTTGTTGAAATAACCGGGACAGTTATAGATCATGGGGTTGCCGTACCCATCCACCACATAAAGCAAATCTGCATCCCCCGGAAACGGTCTGGTATTGGCACTTCTGAATTTCTCATCGAAATATTTTCCCAGCAGATCTGTGGAATCTTTTCTGAAGGAAAGAACAGCAGTCCCGCCGGTCTGCGGATAGTACCCATTATCCTTTTTGAATTTTTCCAGAGCCATTTCCACATATTTGATGGCGGCTGTGGTTTTTGTGTCGGAAGCTTTCCGCATAACAAGGGAACTTACTCCAACCGTCAAACCGGCAAGTATGGCAATAATAGCGACGACAGCAATGATCTCAATAAGGGTAAAAAATCTTTTTTTCATCTTTCCTGCTCCTTTTTTCAGGTAAAAACTCAATAGAGAATACTGTTATTATAACGCATCAATGGAAAAATGCAAAGGAAAAAGAGAAAAATGATTTGAAAAATCCTCTTTGAGAAGGTATTTTTATTATCCCGGGAAGTCTTTCCGTGGAAAATAACGCATACTTGTTACATTCTTTATCAAAAAACGAAGGTGAATTTATGAGCGAAAAAAAATGCCCCTGTCTTTCAGGTAAAAATTATGCAGATTGCTGCGAAGGAATCATCAAAGGAACAAAGAAGGCTGAAACAGCAGAAGCATTGATGCGTGCCAGATACAGTGCATACGCGGAAGCGGAAGTGGATTTCATTGTCAACTCCACCCACTCCAGCCAGAGAGAAAGCAATGACCGCGATGAGATCCGCCGCTGGGCTGAAAAATCCGTATGGAAAGGTATTGAGATCCTGCGTACGGAAAAGGGCGGAAAGGATGATGAAACAGGTATTGTGGAATTCATTGCCCGCTATTCCGATAACGGCGTGGATATGGAACACCATGAGATCTCCGAATTCGTACGGGAAAAAGGCGAATGGACTTTCCTTGACGGAAAAATGGCTGCCCAGACCCCCTATGTGCGGGAAGAAGAAAAGATCGGCAGAAATGATCCCTGTCCCTGCGGAAGCGGTAAAAAATATAAAAAGTGCTGCGGCCGCTGACCGTATCAAAACAGGAATAAGGAGCAAAAATGATTTGTGACTCTCTGGATAAAATTTCCCTCTATACCAAAAGTGAAGCGGCAGAGAAGGCGGTGGAATTTGTCCGTTCCATCAATATCCATACTCCGGACGGACGCCATGAGCTTGGCGGAAAAATGTATGCAAATGTGATGACATACACCACAAAGGAGCGGAGCGTTGAATTTCTGGAGATCCATGAAAAATATGTGGATCTGCAGGTGGTCATCGAAGGATGTGAAGCACTCTGTGCCTGTGAAAAGAGTTCACTTGAGCTTCATACTCCTTACAACGACGCAGAAGACTATGCGTTTCTCCACCCATCTGAAAAGAAACCCCTTTCCCGTCTGGAACTCATTCCGGGGATGTTTGCCATCTTTTTCCCCCATGACGCCCATATCGGACAGCGTGAAGGGAAAAACGGGGCAATGGAGATCAAAAAAGTTGTGGTGAAGATCCCTGTGGAGCTTATGTAAAAACCCGCAGACAGGAATAAGGAAAGAAATATGGGACTGGAAATTATGATCCCGGAAGTGGGGGAGATACCCTTTACCGGAAAAGAGATCCTGAAAGAAAGCCAATGGCGGGATGGACTGATCGTCCGCACCCCCAACTGGCTGGGGGATTTTGTCATGTGTGTACCGTCGTTGATGGTACTCAGAAAACTTGTCCCGGCAAGCTGTGCCATAGCGGTCATCGCTCCGAAAGGTTTTGCTCCTGTCCTTGACGCTCTGGGCAATCTTGTCCAGATAAAGATCCTTCTTTCCGATGCCCACAGTTTCCCCGCCTTGCATGAATTCAAAAAGGTGCGTTCCTTCCATGCCGGTGCCGGGATACTTTTCAACAACTCTTTCCGGGATGCCCTCTGGATGAAACTTGCGGGCATCCCCCGTCTTTACGGTGCAAAAGCAAGAAACCGTTCTTTCCTTTTGGAAAAAGCAATAGAGTTCCCCAAAAGGCAGGATCATATACCGAACAAGCCCCATCAGGCGGCAAAATATCTGGCGATAGCGGAAATGCTGGGAGCGGAAAAGTGGGATGGAACGCTTCCGGAGCTTAATCTTTTCCCGGAACCGGAGATCTATTCCGACAAGGTGCGTGCTGCTCTGGAAACGGAGGAACTCCTTGCCCTTGCCCCCGGAGCCATGTATGGAAGTGCCAAAAAGTATCCGGCAGAATATTATGCAGAAGTATGCAAAGATTTTCTCAAACGTCCGGGCAGTAAAGTTGTACTTCTTTCCGCAGGAAATGAGATAGAATCCGCCAGAGAAGCCATTGCCGGACTTCCGGAGGAAAAGGTCATTGATCTTGCCGGAAAAACCACGCTGGGCGAACTTATGCAGATCCTCCGCAAAGCAGAGATCTGTCTCGCCAATGACAGCGGAACCATGCACTTATCCGCTCTTGCGGGTGGAAAGGGGATATGCGTATTCGGTTCCACCGATCCTGCGGCAACCTCCCCCATATCTTCCAAATGGCGTATTCTCTATGACAAGATGCCCTGTTCTCCCTGTTTCAAAAGAGTATGTCCCAAAGGGACAAAAGAGTGTCTGTATAAAGTACCGCCTTCTGCCGTTATTGCAGAAATGGAAAAAATGCTTGCAATACAGTAAATATATATGTTCCGGCAATATACCTTATTGCCTTCAGCTCTTTCAACAATATCATTGAGTTATTCTAACACAGGTAAATGAATCATGATTACTTTTGAAAATGATGTCATCGAAGTTGATTTTGCTTCTGAATGTGGAGGACTGCCCTCCCGCATCGCAGTAAAATATCCGGAAGGTACCCTTACCGTTTTTCATACTGAAACTTCCCCCCTTGTCATCAAACTTGCCGACGGCAGGATCGTTACCCCATTTCTGCCGGAAAATTATCCTGTTCTGATACAGGAGAAAACAGAGCTGAAAAGATATCATTTTGACCGTCTGGGATTCCGGGATCAATATGGAAAAACTGTGGAAGGCTATTATCTTTCTCTGCGGTATGAGTTTTATGATGACGGTACAACTTTCGTCCAATCCTTTTTTATCTCGGAAAACTATGAAAATCCTGCCGGCATCAACTCTTTCAAATATGAATTTCCTCTTGATTTCAGTGATTTTTCACATGTGGAGATCCCTTACGGCGTGGATGCCAGTCTTGCCAGCAGAAGCGGAGAGGAAAATATCCCCTTCCACTCCTACACAGAAAAAGGAATCAAACAGAACTTCAATTTCAACTGTAAAAGGAAAAATGGTCTTGGCGGCTATTTTGAGATTTTTATGGAGGATGCAAGAAGCCTTGACCATACAGAAGAAAATAAAGCTACAGAAATAAAATGGAACGGGAATTCCCCCTGTATCAGCTGGGAATTTCAAAGTAAGGAAGCCGCCCCCGACCGCTGTTTTGTCTGGTCAAGTCTCAATTCCTGGGGATGGCTTTTTACGGCTCCCCCGAAAATGAGAAGAAATCCCCCGCTGCGGATGATCCATGTCATCGACTATTTCCTCCACCGTATCCCGGCACCCCGTCTGGTGAAACTTATTGCAGATCAGGGAACGGATGTAGTCATCCTCCATGAAGAATGGAGAAGCGATGTGGAAGGAATGGCGTTCCCCCATGACCGGGAAAAATTACAGGCATTTATTGATGAAGCCCATAAACATGATATAAGGGTGTGTCTTTACATAAGAGGTAATACGGAACTTACAACTGATGAAGATTACTGCGACTGGTTCCCTTTGTATCTGCGGCAGGATTATGACGGATTGTATGCGGATTTCGGCGGGGCATTGAATATTCCCCACCGTCAGCATATCAAACAGCACTATCTCAAATACCGCCGTATCCGGGAAAATATAGGCAGACACGCTCTTTACTTTGCCCATTGCGGCAGACTTTCCTGCGGGATCGGACTTACCGGCAATCTTATTGACGGTTATACTTCCGGCGAAGGGGAAAGCGGTTCATTGGGAAAAGACCGTTTCCTGCATGAGTGTTTAAGCGGTTCCTTCCTGACTACCGGTTCTTTCTGGACGGCAGCCTTCCCCCGTTACGGTCACAAGGCGATGCTGCCTTTTATGGCATCCACAGGACAACCACCTCATATCCCCCTGGGACATCAGTACCACACCTCCTCTCTTGCCCACCCCATGTGTCCAGGCTTGAATACATTGGCATTGCGTCCCCTGTGGAAGTTGTGGGCATTATTCCGGGACACAAGAGATGTGGAAATATACAATGATTTCAACTGTGTAAATGTTTTCACCAAAGATGATCCGGAAAAGACCGGGATATATCTAATGATCGACAAAAAGAGAGCTGTTGCCCTGCTTATCCTCTCCAATTTTGATTCTGAAACAAGAAATGTGAAAGTAAAGATCAACTGGGCGGCAACGGGATTCTCTCCGGATAATAAGGAAACGTATCTTTTTACCCCCGATGAAAACAGCCCGGGAAAAGCCCTTCTCCAGATACCGGATCTGAAAGAATATTCTGTGACCTTACCCTCCTGCTCCTGTGCCGGATTTCTCACGGGTTCTTCCAGTGCAATGCCAGGCAGGATAACGGAATTTGAGAAACCCTATCCGGCGCTTTCACCGGAAGCGGAAGAACATCTTGCTGACGTAAAAAAACAGCAGGAACTGCGGAAAGGTGACTCGGAAGCAGGGCGTTATCCCTTTATCCGTGTTTATGTTCCCACCACCCACATCCCCTTTGTTTGCGGAAGAGCCTTCTATACCATTTACCATGAGATCGGACTTCTGGATGAAAATTTCAATTTCACAAGGAGAGGGTATCTTACTCTTGACGGTTTTTCTGAAACAGCTCCATCCGATGATAAACTTCTCTGGTCACTGGCAAGTTCCCCCTGGCTTGATTTGAGAAAGATCTTTCCTGAAGGCGGACATCTGAAACTGGGCATCCGTTCCTGGAGTCCCTTGATGAAGGATACGTTTCACTCCCTTATTGAAGTAACCAGATCCCCGGTTCCGGAGGAAACGGCTCAGGCAGTCAAACTCATATTCTATAATGAGATCGAGCCGCAGAGAGGTCTTTTCCATTTTGAAGCGGATCTCTAAAGATTTGAAGGGAAAATTTTACAGTATATTACGGGAAAAAAATATACATCATAATAAGGGAACAGGAAAAATCTTCTGTGCCCTTGATGTATAATTACAGAAAAAATATGTATTATATCTTTTTTCTATTGTAATTTCTGTAAAAAAGGTTATTGTAATGGAGAATAATTAATAGATCATATCCTGAAATTCTGAACAAGGGGAGGAAAATATGTCAGTAAGATTTATTGTAGTTGGCTTTGGTTTCATGGGGCAGACTCATGCAGGAAATATTCTCAAGCACCCGGGTGCGGAACTTGCCGCTATTGTGGACCCCTATCCCCCTACCGACCGCCTCGCTACGATCAGAGGCAATAAAAATACGGTAACTATTACAGCCGCCGATGTGAAAGAGATCCCCCATTACACCTCCATGGAGGAGGCCTTCCGGAAGGTGAAAGCGGATGCGGTGATCATTGCCCTGCCCACCCTTCTGCATTATTCGTCCGTCATGTACTGTCTGGAACAGGGCTTTCATGTCATGGTGGAAAAACCCTTTGCCATCAAAGAGGAAGAGTGCAGAAAAATGGTACAGGAGGCGGCAAAGAGAGAAAGACTTCTTGCCGTGGGCTATGTGGTACGCTGCATGAAAGAATATATGATCCTCAAAAATTATATAGAAGAGGGTACTTACGGAAAACCGGAATTTATCATGTTCTCCCGTATTACCGGTGTACCTGCATGGGGCAACTGGAAAGATCCGGAATTCATCAAGGCTTCCGGAGGGGCATTGTTTGACCTCTTCTCCCACGATGCGGATATAACAAGATTCTGTCTTGGGGAACCTTCCGGGATCCTGCCGGATAAGATCGTCAGCAGAAAGTTCAACGGTAATATGGTTTCCGCCATCTTCCGTTATCCCACCTGCGATGTAAGGATCGACAGCGGTTTTGTCACCCCCTCCCCCTACCCTTTCAACAGACACTTTTCCGCCTTCTTTGAAAAAGGCACACTTCTTTGTGAAGGTACCACTTTAAAATTTATCACACAGGAAGGGATCAAACAGATCGACCTTGCCGATGATAATCCCTATTATACAGAACTTACCAATTTCATCACAGCCCTGGAAAGCGGCGATCACAGTATCGTATGCACCGGAGCCGATGCCGCCCACTCCATCGAGTGCTGCAACCTTATTGCAAAAAAACTGGAAGAAGAAAGCAGATAACTTTAACATACATAAAAAAAGGATCGAAAATGAATTTAAGTATGATGTCCTGTATGATCGGTTGCGGGCTTCCCCCCTCCGAAACCATTGAAGCCGCCAAATATGCCGATATTGATGCGGTGGACTGGATCACCTGTCACAATACCCCTGCAAAGGAGTTGAAAAAATTAAGCGATGATGCCGGATTGAAGATCGTTGCTTATACAGATTTTGCAACCAAATTCCAGAACGGGGAAGATGGCTGGGAAGATGAATACCGCACAATGTTTGACAATGCGGCAACTCTGGGAGCCCCGGTAGTGATGATCCCGCCTTTTGCCATCAAGGATAAAAGTCTTTCCGAAGCCTATAAACTGTGGAAAGAATACTATGTAAAGGCAACGGAAGAAGCAAAAAACTATCCCTTTACCCTGACATTGGAAAGCACCGGAATGGCAACAAGTCCCATTGTTACCGGCGAAGAAGTCCTGGAGATCCTTCAGGCTGCCCCCGGTCTGAAAGTCACCTTTGATGAAGGCAATACCTCTACTGCCTGCGATCCGCTGAAAGCATACGCTCTTATCAAAGATTATGTCGTTCATTTCCACCTGAAAGACTGGCTCATCCATGATGAACCCGCCGAAGGCACATTCCCCAACCGTGACGGCAGACACCGTGCCAACATCATTATCGGTGAAGGCGATCTGGATCTGAAGGCATTCTGGGATATTGTCACACCCGAACAGAAAAAGAATTGCTATGTCAATCTGGAAACCTTTGACTTTACCGGCAAAATGCCCAAAAAAGAGGCTATGAAAAAGGTTGCCGACCTTCTGAGAAACTGGTAAGAATTTTCATCCGGAAATAAAAATAAAACAAGGAAAAAATCATGACTGCAAAAGCCAAAGCAAAAGCTGCTCCTGCAAAAAAAGCAGAAAAGACTCCTATGGAGATCGGCGTTCTTGCCATGCTCCGCCCCAACACCAATCCTTTCAAAGCCATTGCGGATTTCGGACTAAAAACCGCACAGGTACAGTGCTGGGATATGAGCTTGCTCAATGAAAAATTTGCAAAAGAGACCAAAAAACAGATGGACGATACCGGAGTGCGTATGGCTGCGTACTGGGCAGGCTACACAGGAAGGATCGTCTGGAACTCCTATGACGGCCCTGTCACCTGCGGACTGGTTCCCAGAGATCTGCGTGCAAGACGTGTGGATGAACTCAAAAGAGGTGCGGACTTTGCTAAAATGCTTGGAGCTCCTGCCATCATCACCCATTGCGGTTTCATTCCTGAAAATCCCAGAGATGAGCTTTATCCTGAAACAGTCAATGCCATCCACGAAGTGGCAAGACACTGTATGGAGATCGGACTGGAATTCTGGTTTGAATCCGGTCAGGAAACTCCCCTTACCCTTCTCCGCACCATTGAAGATCTTGCTCTGCCCAATCTGGGAGTAAACCTTGATACAGCCAATCTGATCCTTTACGGCCGCGGAAATCCTGTGGACGCATTGGATGTGGTTGGTCCCTATGTAAAGAATCTGCATGTGAAAGACGGGGTATTCCCTGTCAATTCCAAAGTTCTGGGTCAGCAGAAGGCTCTGGGCGAAGGTGTAGTGGATTTTGATAAAGTCATCAAGAAACTTTATGATCTCAACTTCACCGGTGAGCTTATCATTGAACGGGAAATCAGCGGTCCCCAGCAGGCCATCGACATCCGCAAAGGGATCACCTTCCTCTCCAAGATCGTGGAAAAATACGGCAAAAAGAAAAAATAATCTTTCTTTTCCGTAATAAAAATTCCATAAAAAAGGTCTGCCGCTTGATGTGGCAGACCTTTTTTCATTTCAGATGATAACTGAAAAATGGTTGTTTATTTCTTTCCGGAATGTTTCACGATCTCCTGTGCAAGGCGGTGACGCAGTTTCTGCATCTCCCGGTTGCTTTTTACAGGATACTTTACGAAACCGTTTATATCCATGACAGGGAATTTTTCCGTCAGGAAACGGGGAAGAGTTCCCGCAGCCTTTTTGCAGAGGATGATGTAATCATAGTCATCCAGTCCGTCACGGGTAAGCTCCATACGCAAAGAGGGCATGGGTTCACCGGGCTTTTTACCGGGATAGAACCAGTTATGATTTGTCCAGGTATTGTAGGGGATATCTTTGCGTTTCATCCCGTCATTACTGTTATATACATTGATCTCGGAATAGAGATACCCTTCGATATTGTACTTGTATGCGGTATGATAAAACGCGCGCAGCATACTTGCCGGAGTGCTGAATGAACCCATCCCCACATTGTTATATGCCCAGATTTTTTTCTTTGCTGTTGCCGGAGTCATTCTGATTCTGGCAGCAGAACTGAAAGGCGTAAGGTAAATATCCACCTCATTGGCAAGTTCGGGGGCGGCATGACTGATAAAGACCCCGGCTTCCATTTCAGGAGCTTTCTTTTTGGCAGCGATGATCGCCTGCTTGATGTAAGGATATACGCTTCCATAGGGCTCATCCCAGAAAACAAAGAATACTTTATCAAGGATCCCCAGTTTTTTATAATGTTCATAAATATTTTTTGCCAGTTCCCCCATACGGGTATCAAACTCTTCCGTATTGAGTTTCAAATCCTCCACTACTCTCGGATAGGGCGTACCATGACTTCCCATCTGGAAAATCGCATCCTGAAATACAGTAAATTTATCCTTGTTGAAGTATTGATCCAGAGTTTTATCAAATTTGCTCCAATCAATTTTCCATGTATTATTTTCCCATTTTTTAGGACGGGCGGCACCGCGTCCGGTAATAAGCCGGGGGCTGAAACGGTACTCTTTGGCAAGTTTCTGTTGGGCTTTGCTTTCCGCCTTTGCTTCTTTTCCGGTCATCTTTTTGAAAATTCTCTGCATGAAAGCAGGCTTGATACAGTATGCTGTTTTGAAGAAAGGCCGGTCAGGCATTTCAAAATCATATACTTCATGTTCCCAGGGGATGCTTTCCACCTCTTTACCGTTGACAGATAATTTCAATTCCCCTTTGTAAATTCCGGCAGGTACATTACGGGGCGTATTGACTCTTACTGCAACAAAATTATTGAGGGACATACTTTTCACAAACTGGGGATAAAGAATATCTGTATGGTATTCTTCCCGCAAATCCCCCACAAAGCCCATATATTTCACGCTTGCAGCCTTTATCGTATTGCCTTTGCCGTCTTTGAGAGGTGTGGGAGTAATAACCAGAGAGGTAAGAGGTTTATTATCTGTCACAGCAAAAAAGATATTTTCCTGTTCCCCTTTTGCCGCAGAACTTTTCAACGCCTTTTCCGTTGCAACCACCTTCGGCATTTTTTCCTTTTCCTGATACCTTTCGCCATAAGTATTCCATACTTTCAAACCGTCTTTCCGGGGGATGAGGACTGCTTCGGAGATCTTTTTCTCCCGGACTCTTCCGCCGCCGAAACGCACAAAATTCAAGGGCGGATCAAATGTCCCGTAACTCTTTTTAAGATCGACTCTTTCATCGATTCTTCTGAAAGGAACCGTAACAGAATTTCCAATCACCCGGAATGTGGGTTTATCGGAGAAAACGATTTCACTTAAAGGCTCTTTTCTGATGGCAAAATAAAGAATATTATTCTTCACCTCCATATAATAGTCATCAATATAAAGAGGAACGCCTTTGCTTTTTTTGTTTCCGAACCATCTTGTTACAGAAAGCGTCATGCGTTCCAGATCCAGATTGATCTGAAAATCCCATCCGGCAATATTGGGAAATCTGCCGGTTGCTTTATTTCCGTCAATATCCGAATAAAATCCTATGGAGGTATTGGGAGCATCCATGAATTCCTTCATATTGGCTACTTCTATCGCCCAGACGATCTTGTCTTTTCCCATATAGATCCCGCCGCCGGTGATCTGGGCTCCCTTGAATTTGGGGCTTGCCTTGTGCCGGAAAAGTACAGGAACTTTGATTTCTTCCCCGCAGGCATTATAAAATGCTCCCGCAAGGAAAATTGTCAGTAATGCAGCATAAATTTTTATTGTTTTCATTTTTCTCCTTGTTGTAATTGATTATTTATGCATATTCCAGTATGTATGGTAATTGGGATGTGTTGCACGATCATTCCAACCTGTTGCAATAGGCTTTTTCGCAGTAGCAACATTTCCGCCGAAAGTTACATAATTAATAGCGGAGCCTGTCATATAATTTCTTCCTTTCCACCCCAGAGGTCCATGCCGGTAACGCATGGCACGGTTATCATGGGTATCGGTAAGCCCCAGTTCATAGTGATTGATCCGGAAGTGGTGCCCATCCAGCCAGATAACCACACGGGGCTGTTTGATCATACTTGCCTTATAGCCTTTATTGAAAGGCGTGGGATATATTGCATAAGAACCGTATGTGGAACGTGCCTCCGTATCGGAAGGACACCAGAAAGGTTTATAGGTGGGCATTTGTTTGACAAAATCCACATTCAGGTACCCTGCAAGTTTTTTATGGGTATTATCGGTTGTACTGACATAAAAAGGCATATACTCTTTATAGGTATCCACATAAAGGAAAGTAGTCAAATGGATCTGTTTCAAATTATTGACACAGGAAATTGCCTGTGCAGTTTTCCTTGCCTTTCCCAGTGCGGGAAGAAGCATTGCAGCAAGAATGGCGATGATGGCGATTACCACCAGAAGTTCGATAAGTGTAAAGTTTTTACGACGTCGCATAATATACATTATGTTACCTCCTTTGATTTGATTTTAAGTTTATTTTATACTTCCCGATTCCCTGTATTTTCTGTTTTGTACAGGCTCCTGCCTCATTTTACATCACATGATGTATATTATGCGACGTTTGGAATCATACCTGTCAATTTCAGTATCTGTCATCCCATGAAATAAATACAGACTGACATAGCTGTAAATCCTGCATATTTCTTATTATAGCATAAAAAAAACAAATGTCAAGCATTTTTAATATAATAAATTTGTCAAAATATATAATAAAAAAGACAATCCGTCAGTAATGTATTTTACAGTAAAAATACTACCACCTTTTCTGTGAAATAAAAATATGGATTTTCCCAGCGGCATAAAAAAGAGGATTTACAAAAAAGCAATAAACCTGTAAAAAAAACTGCTCCCGATCTTTTCAGAAACGGGAGCAGCTTAAAAAAAATCTGATTTTTTATTTTGCAGAAATTTCAACAAAAGGTTCTTTCAAAAGCACCTTGTCTCCCGGAAGGAGATGACGGCTTTTGATGTAAAACTGAAGGATGTATGTGGGTTTGGCAGGTACAAACTCCATAACAGCTTTTTTCCAGTCTTTGGGGGCGGAATATTTATTCCAGCGCAATGCTCTGTACCGGATGGTTTTGCCGTTTTTCTGCACTTCCCGGATCATAACTTCTACAGTACCGGTAAGTTTGATTGCTTTTGCGGTTGCTCCGAAGCGTACTCTCTTACCAAGGATTTCTGCTTCTTTCAAGTTGATCGTCTGAACAAGCTGATAATCTTTTTTTGCCTGTGTACCCACGGCGGCAAGGCAAAATCCTTCCCCGTCTTTTTCCACTGCAAAACCTGTTTTTTCAGCAGGAAGTGCGGCACTCTGGGGACTCATCCAGACTTTCAAACCTTCCTTGAAGTCACTGTTGCCAAGTTTGTAAGCTTCCGCAGAAGCTCCCAGTGCAACGGTAGAAGCGATAAGCGCAAAAATAACTTTCTTAAACATTTTTTCTCCTTTTGATGATTTATATTTTATTTTGCTACAAGGTGAACGGCTTTCCAGATCCCGCCGGCTCCGGCTTTATCCTCCACCCGGACGACAACAGTCTGGTGGGACTTTTTCCAGTTG
The DNA here is from genome assembly GCA_045612485.1 of Victivallales bacterium. GTDB lineage: Bacteria > Verrucomicrobiota > Lentisphaeria > Victivallales > UBA1829 > RGIG5327. The sequence continues at coordinate 19,614 of JAZKZE010000175.1, forward strand.
ATAAAGTTGGTTATATCAATGGCAAAAGGCGTTTTCCAAGCGTCGGAAGAAAGGAAAAGATGTTCTCCTGCCTTTTTGCCGTTCACATATACAAAGCAGGACTCATCCACTGCCCCGAAGTGCAGATAGATTTTTTTACCTTTCAGACTTTTATCCACAGTAAATTCCACAGCATACCAGCCGATACCGTCATAATTTTTAAGGATATCCACAAGTTCCTGCGGGACACCCTGGGCTACAGATGCACCCTCCCATGCTGCTGTAATGGGGATTTTTGCCCAGAGAGCAGAAAATGTACTGCGGGTGAAAGCATAATATTTTTCTTTCAATCCCACATTCTTCTGATCGGGTTCAAAGTACCACATTTCCGGAAGAGTTTTTGCATAGGAATAATCTTTCAGAAGTGCGGCTGCTTTCATCCCTGTAAGGTCACTTGTCTTTTCCACACTGAAAAGATTGGGCCAGAAGATATGGAGATCTTTACGGTGTTTGATACGGAACTGCAAAAGCTCCTTGCTGGCTTTCATTTTGGCATTTCTGAAAGCATGGATGGTTTTTACAGTAAGGATGGCATGTTCATTTTCCAGTTTAAGAGCTCTGACTCTGTCCGCAGACATTTTGTCCAGTTTGCTTAAATCGATCTTTTCAAGGATTTTGCCCGCCTGAACATAATCATTCACCTTTACGATCTGTTTGATTCTGGGAACGATATAGTAACTTAAATTGTCATACATCTTTTCCAGCGGGATATTGTTCATGACTCTTCCTTCCCAGATATTTTTCCGGATATACCGGAAATATTTTTTCACATCCTCTTTTGCCGCACCGAAAGCACTGTAATACTCTTCTTCCAGAGCTTCAAAAGATTTATCCGGTTCAACATAAGAACGGGCGAGAATATAGGTAACGATCCCGGAAGATGCCCAGGTATTGGGCAGAGCATCCACGTCGGTTCCGATCACATTATATTTTCTTCCCAGCTGGAATTCCTTATACACCTCTTTTTCATACCCCAGAGGCAATCCCACATCCACCCAGAAAGTATTGGGCCGCAGGAAGATCGCCTTTGTACCCATATTCTGCCACTCCTTGTAGTACTGCTCCATTTTTCTCAAGTTGAGGAAGATGGAAACAAAACCGATAACGGCATTGGGGTGTACTTTGATATTTTTGGGCCCATTGATGTAATCCAGATAAGCATAAGTACAGGCACGCACATCCTTGCGGTCTTTTGTTGCTTTTTTCAGGATCTCATTCATCTGATAAACCATCATATCGCTTTTGGAGCCGAGTTTCTTACATTCAGGGCAAAGGCAGAAGAGGGTGGAATCATTGGGGCAGAGATTGATGCAGTTGCCTTTTCTTACTTTCCAGGCTTTGTAAATACGGTCGATAACTTCCTCATTGGTCATACACAACTGCATCCGGTCGTCTGGGCCTTCCGGAGCGCGGACACCGGAACGGTTCATGGCAAAATACTGGGGATATTTTTTACCGTAAGCCTTCCACCACCAGGTGAAAGCGTGTCCGTAATGGATCCTCTGACGGGAGCCGAGTCTCTGCCGTTTGCTCCACACCTGTATATTCTTCACCCATTCAGAGCGTTCTTTCTCTGTCATCTCAAACTCTTTGGGCAGATCAAGCTGTTTTATGCGATACAAACTCATAAGCCCTTCCCGCAAGCCGCGGAATTCCAGACAGCTCCTCCAGGAATTTCCGGAAACAGGAAGAGTAAGAATAGCTTGTTTCGTATAAACGATCCCTTTTTCACCCGGTTCAATGTGACGGATCTTCAATACATTGTTGAGAAAATCATATACTGCATAGAGTGTTCCGCAACGGGAACGGGAAAAAGAGCCGAACAGAGAGTCATCTACCTTTTTATTGTTGCTTCTTATAACAAAATCTTCCCCGTAAAGGTAGATATTTCCATCAGGAGCAATTTCCCATCTTGCCTCTTCCGTAAGAAGTTTTTTCTTATCGGAAGGAGCTTTTTTCCCGATATAAAAACGGGTCTTTTCCTTACCTTCTTTGGTCAGAATGGGAACCTTTTTCCCTGTAACAAGGGCAAGGTGATACTGCAATTCCTCTGCGGCATATTTTTTGATGCGGTCTGCTTTTTCCGGCAGGATGATAGCACTTTTTGCCGGATCGACAGTAATGCTCCCCCCTGCAAAAAGCAGAAGGGAGCAGGAAAGCAGAACAATGGTAAGTAAACTTTTTTTCATTGTATATTTTCCTTAAATCATTTACCGGTAAAGTAGGGTCTTACCCCTACAAAGTTAAGAACTCTCTTCTGACCTGCGGGTGCGCCTTCGTCAGTAAAGGTAACGGTCGCTTTATCCTTTTTGGCACGGAAGATGACTTTACGGTACACGATCTGTCTTGTCTGCTGTTTCTTACTCCATTTTGTTGTATTGCGGTATTCATACCCCTTTCCGGGGATGATCTCCACATCGGAAAGTTCCGCATTGAAAACAAACTTATGGTCGATTCTCATGGGTTTGACAATGTCATCGGGATGGGCAGTTACATAGAAGAAGGAGTAAAGTTTGCCGGGGGTAAGTCCGGTAATGACCTGACTCAATTGATTTGCCCCTTTGCTTCCGGCGATAAATTCCGCACAGGTATCTCCGCATCCGTAAAGATCCTTTGTACGGCGGCCCTGGGCATAACCTCCTGTTCCCAATGTGGGGATGGTTCTTGCCTTGATGCTTCCATCAGCAGCAGGAACACTCTTCCAGTGTTTCAATCCTTCCACAAAGTCCCCGTCTTTCATGTGACCGGGATTGAGTTTGTAGCCGAATTTTTCAGAGAAGAGGGTCTTATTGCCTTCGATAGCATAGTGACGCATGAGAGCGGTAAGATAACGGAAAGTTTCTTCATCGCCGCTGGTCATGGAATATCCGCCGATACCGGCAAGATCGACACAGACGGGATCGGTGGCAAGAGTCTGGAAGTAACGGTCAAAGAAGTATTTGGGATCGCTCTGGGGGAAGCAGTCGATAAAATAACCTCCGGGGAGGAAGTAACTGCCGATGATGAACATGAAACGATTCTGGGAATCGGGAATAAAGGAGGTGACTTCTTTGATGTGACGGGGATAGTTTGCAAGCTGTTCTTCCAGTTTTTTCATATTGGGGGAAACAGTTGCATACGTTTCCATCAGAATTTTTGCTTTGCCTTTACTCATATTGGAGATACCGGCAATATGGGGACGGTGGATGAGAGGACGGTTGAAGAAGTTGTACCAGTTTACACCGTGCCAGAGCCAGACAGGTTTATCCAGATCCTGCAGAAGCCAGCCCATTTCACCCAGAGCAAGCAGAGATTCTTCTGCGCCGTTGGGCCAGGATTCGTCAATGGATCTGCCCAGGGTGTGTTTGAGATGACCGCATTTTCTCACGCTTGCCGCCATACCGGGACCATCCACCCAGAGATTTCTGGGACTTCTGGTAAAGCCCTGTGTACCGAGATAGAAGAAACCTCTTCTGTTAAATTCAGGGTAGAGAGCTTTCTGCCAGGGGAGAGATCCGCTGTTCTGGATCATGATGGTATTGATATTGTGCCACATATATTTCCGGCAGAATTCAATATCTGCTTTCAGAGGACGGTGGCTTTTATACTCCACATTGGGATAGAAAGAGTGGAGAGCGGTTGCCCCCACTTTGTGAATGGTGATGATGTCCTTTTTACCGGGAGTACCTTTTCCGGCAACAGTGACAACGTGTTTTCCTTTGGGAAGATAACGCATGGTATCGGAGTCTTCCCCTTTGCGGTATTCCACAACAGGAGTTTTATTGTTGTCGATATAGGCAAAAAGTTCAGGAATGGCGGAAGAGAAAGCGATTCTGTACCAGTTGTCTTCTTCGGCAATAAAGGTATATTTTTCTTTCTTGAGGGGTTTTTCCACAAGTTTGACTACAAAGTTGTTGAGTCTTTTTGCTCCGGGGGCTTTCAGAGGTGCGCCGACGGCAGTAATGGTATAGGAGCTGCCGTAAATAACTTTATTGCTGCTTTTTTCCACCATATCCGCCTGAATGAAGCCTTTACCCAGGGGGAGTTTTCCCAATTTGAGTTTGGCGCATCCGAACTTGTCAAAGGCGGCACTTTTGGTGATGGTGGCTTTCTGACCTTTTGCGGGAGCGTAACTTACCTTACAGATATATTTGGTAAAGTCCGCATCCACGGGACTTGCCACGCTGAACCACATTTCCCCTGTTTTGGCACATACTTTACTTACCAGAGGATAATGAAGGGTCACCCTTTTGGAAAGTTCTTCCCAGCGGGGCATACTTTTTGAGCCTTTTTTTCCTTTTTCGGTAAGGGGGATCACATAGGGATCACATATTTCCAAATCCCCGATGGCACCGGCACCGTAAATACAGAATGTATAAGTATTTTTTGCACTGGAAGGCATAACGGCAATACGTTCCATTTTCACCCATTTACCGTTGGTGTTTGTGGGGATCTTGGAAGTCTGCACACTTTTTGTCCAGCCGTTATTGTAAATGAGAACGGAAAAATAACGGGAAGAACATTTCAGATTTTTCGTTCTTACATAGGCACCGAATTTATATTTTTCCCCGGGGACCATGGTGAAGGGGCCCTGCTTGAAAGATTCGCAGGAAGCAATATCGACTTTAATGGCAGTTTTACCATCGGGTCCGGCTCCGGGAAGTCTTGTTACTTCATTGTTGTAAACCGCAGCATTTTTGTTCCACGGGCCGAGATTTGTGCTTGTTCCGGCAAATTCCGGATTCAGCAGGAGATTCTGTGCCGCCGCAGTAAATACGGCTCCGCAAACGGCAAGAACGACAATAAGTTTTTTCATTTTTTACCTTTCTTTGAAAAAATTATTTAATTTGTTTTTCAATATTTATTGTAGGAATATTCATCCTTTGCGACAGCCCAGTATCCCCCGTTTCCATCGGGAAAGTAATATGGCCGGAAGGCATTTTTGTTTCTCATTTCCATTCTATAGGAATATTTGGCAACATTTCCGCCGAAAGTAACGATATTGGCATATTTGTAACTGTGTCGCAAATACAAAGAAGCATATATGGTAGCCTTTTTTCTGTAAATGGAAATCGCGGCTTCTCCATCTGCAACAGAACTTATAACACCGGGACCTCTTCCACTGTAAAATGCGGTAATATACTTATTCATACTCCCCTTTACCGCCGTATCCCCCCAGTAACAAACCCCCGAGATATGGCTCATTTTGGAAATTATTGCAAAACGGACAGGAGGAGTCTGCATTCTGGCTGTTGATTTACCGGTATTGGCGGCACTGAATCCGAAAGTACTGGCATTGATACCCAGGTGAGGATGAGCGGAAGGATCCCAACTTCCGGTAGTTTCAGCAGGGCATTTCCATACATTGCCCAGTTTCAAGTAGGAAAGGTTATGCAGTTCCTGTCTTGCACTGGTTCCCGGCATGTGGGCAGGCAGACACCAGGAGGTATCGTTGATATACATGAAAGTAGCAAGATGGAGCTGTTTCAGGTTAGATGTACAGGCAATACTCTGGGCTGTCTGCCTTGCTCTGCTCAATGCAGGAAGAAGCATCCCGGCAAGAATGGCGATGATGGCGATTACCACCAGAAGTTCAATAAGTGTAAAGTTTTTACGTCGCATAATACTCATTTTTTTCTTCTCCTTATGAAAAATTAAGTTATCTCATTAATATTTACTGGCAGCAGCACTATCGCTTGCCTCCTCCCAATAGCCCCCGCTGCTGGTAGGTACGAAATATGGGCGGAATACATTTTTATTTCTCATTGATCCTGTATAGGAATATTTGACGACATTACCGCCGAAGGTAACGATATTGGCATATTTGTAACTGTGCCGCAAATAAATAATACCGTAAGGTTTAGTAGATTTCTTGAAAATAGAAAGAGCGGAATATCCATCGTTTACTTCTGAAATGATCCCGGTAACTCTCCACAAACCGGTAACATATTTATTCATACTTCCAACAACAGGAGTATCCCCCCAGTAACAAACCCCGGAGGCAAGTTTCTTTTTGGAAAATATTGCAAAACGCACGGGAGGGGTCTGCAACTTGACAGTTGATGTACCGGTATTGCGGGGATCATACCCGAATGTTGTGGAATTGATTCCCAGATGGGGATGGGATGCAGCATTCCAGTTTCCTGTTGTTTCAGCGGCACATCTCCACACATTCCCCAGTTTCAGATAACCGCTGTTATGCAGTTGCTGTCTTGCACTGATTCCCGGCATATAGGCAGGCAGACACCAGGAGGTATCGTTGATATACATGAATGTGGCAAGATGGATCTGTTTCAGATTGGAAACACAGGCAATACTCTGGGCTGTCTGCCTTGCCCGGTTCAATGCGGGAAGAAGCATTCCGGCAAGAATG
>JAZKZE010000176.1:0-15131 GCA_045612485.1 Victivallales bacterium
AACGCATTTTGCTTTTTTCTCTCCCCTATCCCCCTCACTTTTTCCTTTTGTGCAGTCAAACTCTTTCGTAATGCGGCAGTTTCTTTTTCCATATATATGCGCCTGCGTTCATTCGGGCAAAAAACGCCCTCATTCTCTCGCGGCTTAATGCTCGCTGCTGGCTCATACGCTCACAACTCCTTGTGAGCGTCCGCAAGGCGATTGCCCTGCGGTTCATTCGCACATCCACTGCGCGCTGGTTGGCAACCGCCTCGCCTGGCAACCGAACATTTCTCTTTTTTCCATGATTTTATGGGACAGCTGTGATTTTTTTATACCTGTTTTGAGTTCAAAATAAAAAAATCAGCTGTTTTCACTTGAAAAAAAAGACTTTTATGCTATATTATTATCTTTATGTGAAAGATATTTTCACAAAAAGACATTTTAATTAAAAGATATTCCGCAGGAAAAAACAGGAATAAAGAGTCAAACTGAATAGAAAATCAAGGAATAAAGCAATGAAGAACATCATCTGTATGCTGACTTTCTTTGTACTTGTCATTATGACAAGTGCGTGTACCTTCATCAGTCAGAGCAACGAACTGCCTGAAGGAATAAAGGGTGCCGTGGAAAAGATCAATAAAGAAGAAAAAGCGGTTGCCGCAGGAAAAAAAATTTCTGAAAACAAAAAGATCGTCACAGAAAATAAAGAGCTGAAAAAACAGCTTCAGGTCGTCAATGAATATCATCTGGGCAGAGAACTTCTTTCCGCCTTTCTGAAAAATGATGCAAAGAAATTTGTTGCACTTCTTCCTGCAAGATTAAGACAGGAATTTGATCATAATAAATTTGAAGCCACACGGAAAGCAGTAACAGCCTCCATGGGAGAACCGGTCTCCTTCAGATATGTAACTGCATTGGAAATGACCGCAGTGACTCCGCATATCTGGGCAATACGCTTCAGCAGAATCAGCCGGGACGAAAAGGAGGAATACACCAGCGAAATGCTTTTCAGGGTGATCACCGGCCATCTGGACGGTAAACCTTATATTCTCGGGTTCAACTTTTTCTAAAGTAAACAAATTTTATTCAATATACTGCAAAAATCTTATACATTCCGTTTTTTGTCGTCCGGCAGGATGTATCCGCCGGGAAAAACGGTTTTTTGCAGCAAATTCCAGGAGGAATAATGAATTTTAAACGCGTAAGCAAAATGCTGACACTTCTTTTTGCAGCAGTTCTGGGCATTACCGTATGCTGCGGGGCTGAAAGCAAAAAAGATGTGCGGACGATCCGCTTGCTTCAGGATGATGCAAGAGTCAACTTTGAAAGCAAGATCTATGAACTCAAACAGGCACAGGCAGGCGACATTCTCCCCTTTGTCCGTTCTGCGGTCATCCGTTACCATGTAAACTCTGCGGTAAGCGTCATCACCGATGGGACAAAGCGTCAGGCGATCCTCGTTTCCACAGGGAAAGATTTCATCCCCTATGTGGATAAGATCGTAGCTGCTCTTGACAGAAAAGTGCAGCAGAACAACAGAAATGCCATTTCCGGAACAGGTCTCATGCGTATTGCCTACGCTCCCTCCTACCGTGCGGCAAGTCAGTTCTCCTCCATTATCGACCGTATTCTTTCTTCCGGCGCAGGAAGAGCCTATGTAAATACGGAAACCAATACCATTTTCTGGAGAGATCAGAAGAAGGCAGCGGAAAATACTCTCACCTGGCTGAACAAACTTGACCGTCCCCTGCCCCAGGTTTCGATCCGTGTCAACTATTATGAAATGCGGGACAGCGACCTGAAAGACTGGGGTCTGGACTATCTTGCATGGAAAAACGGCCCCGGTGTCAACCTTCTGAATGTGGGGTACAATGCCGGTAAACTTGCGGTGGATGAGCTTCTTCAGGGAGCCCAGTTCGTCGGTGCCAATACATGGGGTATCGGCGGCTTCTATACTGCACCTTCCTTTGATATGAGTTTTGTACGCTGCCTCCAGCAGTCCGGCAATGCCAGTATCACTGCCCATGCCAGTCTTACCATGCTCAATACCCCGGTTGCCAGTGAAGATGACTATATAGCTCTTCTCCAGAACCAGCTGAAAAGACCTTCCAAAGCCCAGAACCTCTACCGGATCAGCATGACCCCTGAATATCAGAACATCTCCAAAAATACATTGGGCCGTTCCCTTATCGGCAAAAGCTATTATGAAGATGCAGAAGGCAACAAACACGGCGATCCCCCGGAACTTGAGGCAAAATTTCTCAACCCCTTCGTCTGTTTTGAGATCGGGAAAAAGGATGAAGATAAAAATGGTTTCATTCCTTCCAATCCTGAATTTTATGCCCGTCCCAACCGCCTGAAAAACAATGGCGGAGTGATCTTCGACTACTCTCTCAACCTGAAAAGCGTTGTGGAAAGAGGCAATACCGGTTCCGAACTGAGCAATTCCACCGTATTCACCGGTTCCGCCACTCTGGGCTTCGGCATGGAAAAAGTCCTTGCTGTTTATGAAAAGGAAAATGATGTGGAACAGACAATGGGACTTCCTGTGTTCTGCCGTATTCCCATTCTCAAATACCTTTTCAGCACAGTGACCTCCATCAAAGAACGCACCTATATCATCGTCACTGCTGAAGCAGAACTTGTCCACCCCGATTCCTCCGGTTTGAAACCTGTCAGCGAAAGCACACAGATCAAACGCAGGATCGAAAATCCTTTCAAATCTGAAGAAGGAGATAAATAATCCATGAAAACCACATTCTCTGCATATATTGCACTTTCTGCAGGCGTCCTCCTTCTGGCAGGCTGCGGTACAAGAAATCCGCAGAACCGTTCTGCATTTGCCCCCACCCCTGAAAGTCTGGGAAGCATACCCAAAACTTTCTCCCTTACCCCCCAGGCGATCCCCGGCACCCCCAAAAGCACTGCCAGCAGTGAAAGCGGAGGCTATGCCGCCACCAATGTACAGGCACAGCTGAAAATCGATGTGAAAGACGGTGTAAAGGAAGTAAAGGTCATCCGTGACAATACAGATCCTTTTGTTGTTACAAAACCCTACATCCTCAAACATGCCGATCCCTATGCTGTCCGCAGCTATCTTGAAGCGGCTGTCGGAGCCCGCAGCGTAGCAAGCAGCCCCGCCCAGGCTACCGCCATCAAATATGCTGATGGCACAGGAATCGTACTGGTTTCCGCAGAAGCCTACCGTTTCAGCGATTCTGAAGACGGCAAAGGGATCGACAGGATCGTGGCAGCTCTCGACCGCCCCAACCTCTCCTTCCTCCCTGAAGCAGATGCCCATGTATACTTCCCCCGTATCAGCAGAGCTTTCAATCTGAAGAGTATGCTGGAAAAAGTGGGTTCCTCCACAGCAGACAGCCAGTTTGCAGTAGCTCCCGGCACCATCATGGTGGATGCGGAACTCAATGCTCTTATCATCAAGGCTCCCAAATGGAACTACCTTGATATGCTTGCCATGCTCAAAAAATACGACCGTCCCATCCCTGAAGTAAAGATCTCCTACCGTGTTATTGAGATCTATGCTGAAAACGATGACAGGATCGGTGTGGACTTCCAGAGCTGGAAAAACAATGACGGTGTGGATCTTTTCTCCGCAGGAACAGTTACACGCCGCAACTGGGGCAGCTTCTTCACCAGCGGCGTACAGCCCACCAACAGCAACAGCACCAGTTACTGGAACTTCAATCCCAAGTGGAATACCCGTTATCTGGACTTCCTCACTTCTATCGGCAAAGCCAAATGTCTTGCCCAGGGTGTGATCGTCGCCCAGAACAGAAAACCCTCCAGCATCCAGGTGAACAGCGGTTTCTTCTATGACCGTACAAGCTACATTGCCGGGGCAAAAAGCATTGCGGAAGGTACAACCGAATTTGCCTATACCGATGTAAACCCCGATACCATTCAGAGAGAAGCCATCACCAAGATCATGCCCGGCGAGATCCTCAACAGTGTTTTCACCGACAAGATCCAGTCTTCTGAACAGTATTTCTACTACTTCACCCCTGCCGGTTACACCATGCGCATGATGGGTACCCAGACCACCACCAACACCTATAAGGATGCCTCCGCACAGGCATATCAGGTGGCTTTCCAGACAGCCTTCAATACTGCCATGTCCTCCCTCGCCTCCTACATCCAGGCAGGTGCCATGACTATGGATCAGGCTAAAGAAAAGGCAAATACCCTTGCTCTTGAAGCGATCGGTAAAGCAGGAAGCCCCCTTTCCCAGTTCCTTTCCGGTGTAGTCAAAGCTGACGGCACCATCACCACCGGTACCTACCACAATGCCGACTGGAACAGTTATGATTCCGCACCCGGGATCATCCACGGCGGTCTGCAGTACCCCATGGTGAAAGACGGTTTCAAGTTTGAACTGAAAGTCGTTCCTGTTGTCACCGGAAAAGCTGCCAAGATCCGTTTCGATCTTTCCAGCATCTCCCTTCTGGGCTGGAACTCTGACGGTTCCGCACGTGTCAGCAATTCTGAAACAGCTACAACTGTACAGATCGGTAACAATGCGAAAGAATTTGTTATCGGCGGTCTGAGAAAATCTGAATCCGTCCGCGGAACTACCGGTCTTCCCTTCCTGAAGGATATCACGGTTCTGGGCAGACTTCTCTCCACTGAATCTGAATCCATCAAACAGTCCCAGCTGGTGCTTATTGCCCGCGTCGAACCTGCCACCGCAGATGCCCCCATCTCTGAAAACCTGAAAAAGGATATCAAAGATATGATCAAAGGTGTGAACAAAGGTATGACCAGCCGCGTGGGGAATATGTTCTTCGGTCAGTATATTCTTGACGAAGACAGAGAAGCCCGCAATGAAAGACTTGACCGCGTCGGAAACATCATCAACGACGAATATAAAGAACTCAAGTAAAAATCCATTTGAAGATCTGATCCGGAAAACCGGATCAGATCTTTTTACAGAAAGCCTCCCGAAATGAACAGAAAAGAAGCAAACAAAAACAAATCTGGAGAAAATTCTCCCTCTGTACCCTTCAAAGGCGCACCGGTGGAAGTATTCAAAAAGATGTGCCGGCTTCTGGAAATCTACCGGCATAAATTTCTGTGCAACGACAGAAAACGTTCTTCAGGACTTCTCCCTGTTCCCCAGCAGCAATATACGCATCTGATGATGATCCGTTTTGCTCTTCCCTGCAATCTTTCCCGTATTATGGAGATCACAGGGCTGACTTCTGCGGGGGCTTCCCTTTTTGTAAACAAACTTGTGCAGAAAAATGTTCTGTACCGTATTGAAGACCCCAAAGACCGGCGGAACGTCATTATCTCCCTTACACCGGATGCCCAGCAGATGATCACGGAAATCGACAACCGCCTCAACGAATATCTGTGCAGACATTTCGATACCTGTACAGAGGAAGAATTGCTTATTCTTCAGAAAGCAAGTCTTATCGTATGCTGTAAACTCAATGCTGTTCCCGGCGATAAAGACTGAAACAGCTTTTTCCATTCCCCTTTCCCGGCAGAGAAATTCTGCCCATATCTGTGCCGGAAGTATATGCAGCTGGATATTTTCTGCAAAGTTCCCGGATAAAAACTTGAAATTTATGCAGTAATGCAATATAGTATAAAAAACTCAAGGGAAAGGGATATATTATGCAGAGAGAAAATACAGAAAGTTACGGAAAAATCACAGAAAAACCCCGGGAAAGTCTTTTCAGACGTTTCATCAATTCCATTGTTTCCGGTTGTCTTACCTGCGGATGTCTGACCATTATATTTATTGCCCTGCTTACAGCTGCTGCGATCTACCTTTTGTCCTCCGATTCCTCCCCTGTAGCAAAATGCGGCAGTCTTATGCAGAATGATGAACCGGAAGATTTTACAGAAACATGTATCTCCGGAGGCAATATCAAAAATGACCGTATTGCCGTCATTGATGTCAATGGTCTTATCACGTCCGATGAAAATGCCTCTCTGCGTACCTGTGCCGTTGCAAAAAATATCTGTAAAAAGTTACAGCAGGCTGCCAATGATAAAACGGTAAAGGGGATCATCATCAATCTGAACACTCCCGGCGGGGAAGTGACGGCTTCGGATGAGATCTACCGCAAGATCCTGCTTGTCCGCAAAAAGAAACCGGTAACAGCCATGATGAACAGTATGTGTGCCAGCGGCGGCTATTATATTGCTGCAGCCTGTTCCCCCATCATCACCAATAAATACACCCTTACCGGCAGTATCGGGGTCATTATTTCCACCTGGAATTATAAAGGCCTTTTTGATAAGATCGGAGTAAAATCCGAAGTCTATACCTCCGGAAAGATGAAGGATATGCTTAACGGCGGAAGGGAACGGACTGCCGAAGAGGAAAAACTTGTGAAAGAGCTTGTACTCAATGCATATGACGGATTTGTGCAGGTGGTATCCGAATCCCGCAAGATCCCGGCAGAAACGATTCGTACCACCCGGATCGGCGACGGCAGGATCTTTGACGGAAAACAGGCTCTTGAACTGAAACTTGCCGACAGGATCGGTTACTTTGAAGATGCCGTTGAAGCGTGTGCCAAAGAAGCAAAACTCAAAGAATATCAGGTATTCCGTTATGAGGAAAAATTTGATTTCGGAAAGATCTTTGATTTTCTTTCCGCAGAAACTCCCGCTGTCCGTCTGGTCTTTCCGGAAGGAACAGCCAGAGGCAGTTTTGAAATCAAAAAGGGTGTCCTTTATTTCCTGCCCGCGGGATATTGAACAAAATACCCATGCAGCTGAAAACTGATTTTGAACGGTTTCTTTTACAGGCATCGGATCCCCCTTTTGAAAAGGCAAATAGAAATCTTTATCTGGGGGAATTTTCCTGGTCTGTAAGCAAGCACAGACTTTTTCACTTCTGCCGCAGAGCCTTTTACTTCCGTCATATTCTTGCCCAGGGCGGCTGGAATGATTATTCGGATGAATGGTACAGACAGGCATATATAGAAAAATATCTGCTTTATTTTGAAGATTTTTTGCAAAAAACCGTCCTCTTTGCCCTGTGTAATTCTCTTCCCTTTCTCCGGGAGACAGAACAGGAAGAGGTCCGTAAAGAGCTGCTTCTGGAAAGAATGAAATATTTTGCCTCTCTCTTTCTCTTCCGTTCCCATCAATTTCTGCGGGAAAAGGGAATGTGGAGCGATCCCAGATACCTCTCCTTTGCGGAACTCTATTACCGGGACGGCCGTTTTTCCTCCTGTGAAGATCTTATGGAGGAAGCCAAAGACGTCTTACGTAAATTTTTCCAATACTTTCCGGAATCAGAACTCTTCAGGGCTTTTGCCCTTGCCTCCGCCCCGTCCTTAAGGTATCCGGACAATTTTCCTGTATTCAAACAGGAAAATATTACCATATTGCAGAGTCCTTTTACCGGAATACTTGCCGGGGGCAGTTTATGTAAATATACCTTCTCTTTCCGGCAAAAATCTGCCGGAAGTACGAACTGCGGAAAGGAGGCAATTATTTCCGGAGAAAATATTTTTGCCTTGTATGTAAAAAATAAATATCCCTTTTATAAAGCAAAAGTTCATACCTTTTACATGCCGGTAAAAGAACTTTTCTCCGCAGGAAAGGATGAGTCCATTCCGCCATTTCAGGAAGAGATCTGCGAAGGATCCACCCCGGATCCCGTCCATATTCTGCAAAGTGCGCAATCCATACGGGAATATCTTTTATCTTCCGGACTTTCCGCTGTGCCGGAACGGGAAGAGTGCAACATAACAAAATGTCCCTTCTGCCGCTTCAGAGGGATCTGTGAAAGGACAGAAATGAAATAAAAAACGGGGCTTTACACCGGAAAATATGTTCAAACAGATTTTTCTTTCAGTATCTGAACGGTTTTCCGCAACGCTCCGGCGTGCTGTCCGGCTGCCTCCGCAGCATTTCTGCCGTATTTTTCCCGGAGAGCAGTATCGGAAGCAAGACGCAATAACGCATCGGAAAGCTCCTCATCTTTTTCCAGAGCCAGCACCCCGTTATTCTCTTTCAGAGCATCAAATGCCTGACGGAAATTCACCATTTGAGGACCTGTTATGACTGCTTTTCCCAGATGGGCGGGTTCGATGATATTCTGTCCTTCAGTATTTCCGGAAAAAGTTTTTCCCATAAGGACAATATCACAACTCTTGTAAAATCTTACCAGTTCCCCGGTGGTATCGGCAAGCAGAATATCACACTTTTCCTCCGCTTTTCCGGTGGATCTGCGGAAGGCTTTCACATGGTATGATTCAATTAGTTTCATAAGTTCGCCACCCCGTTCCGCATGACGGGGAACAAGAATAAAACGCAAAGAGGGGATCTTTTCCCGTACTTTCATAAACGCATCCAGCATCACTTTTTCTTCCGGAGCGTGGGTGCTTGCCGCAAGGACACGCAAAGAATCCTCCCGTTTTCCGAATTCTGTTTCAAGGTCGATCTCCGCAAGGGTATCGGCGGGTTTCTGATCAAATTTAATATTTCCGGTGACAACAACATTGGCTTTTTCTGTAATGGAAAGGTATCTTTCCCTGTCCAGTTCCGTCTGGGCGCAAATCACCTGGAATGCTTCCAGAAGTGGGGCGAAAAATCCGCGGAAACGTCTGTAACCTTTAATGGAACGGTCGGAAAGACGGGCATTGACCAGAAAGGCTTTTGCCCCGCTTCTGACACTTTCCAGAATCATATTGGGCCAGAGTTCCGTTTCAAAAACGATGAGTTTGGCAGGTTTTGCCAACCGGAGGAATTTACGGATGAAGAAAGAAAAATCCACAGGCGTAAAAAATACTTCCACCCCTTCTGGAGCCTTGTTGAAAGCGATCTCCTGACCGGTGGTGGTCGTTGTGGAAAGCAGGATCTTTTCCCCGGGATTTTCCTGCATATAGGTCTTGAGGAAAGAGAGTGCCACATTGGTTTCCCCCACACTTACAGCATGGATCCAGGTACAGTTCTGCATATCCTGCAGGACTTTTTTTCTTTCGGCACTGTAAATACCGAATCTTTCGGCATAGTTTACTTTTTTACCCGGTCTGCGGATCAATTTCCACAGAAGGCCCGGAAGAAAAAAGAGGAAAACGGCGGGGAATAATATTTTGTAAAGAAGAATCATTTCTGTTCCTGCGGTTTGTGTTCGTTTTTTACAGTCGGTCATTTTTATTAATATACAGTCTTTCCCGGATTATTCAAGAAGAAAGGGTACATATTTTTATTTGTAAAAGAGGGAAATAACCGTATAAACAAATATTCCCGGCAAAGCTCTTGACAACAAATGAAAATGGATTATAGTATAGTAAAGAAAAGCAGGAAAGCTCATACAAACATACAGAAGGAGAAATACATCATGATGCGTCCATACAGGAATGAAGATCTGGAAACGATCTGTGCCATTGCAAAAAGGGCTTACGACGGGATCTTTTCCGGTTTTGAAGAACAGATCGGCAAAAAGGCTCTGGATGCCTGGATCCCCGATGCAAAAAACAGTAAAACAGCCCAGCTGACCCTTATGGCTCAAACCCATCCGGAATGGCTGTATATCTGTGAAAGAAACGGTAAAACCGTAGGCTTTATCATGTTCCATCTGGATTATAAAAGAGGTCTGGGCAGTATCGGTAACAACGCCTCCGATCCTCTCGCCGGGGAAAAAGGTGTGGGACACGAAATGTACACTTTTGTACTGGATTACTTCCGGAAGGAGGGAATGAAGGTAGCCATGGTGCATACGGGACTGGATGAAGCCCATGCGCCCGCAAGAAGGGCTTACGAAAGAATGGGATTTGATAAAACCGTTCCGGAAGTATTGTATTTCAAGGAACTGGATGAGGAATAAAATCCATCTTTCTGAGTAAAAAACAAAATATCCTGTAAGAATCGCTTATTGCAGTGTTACAGGATATTTTTTTATTCCGGAATTTTCATACTGTCCAGTAATTCTCTTGAAAGTTTCTTACCCAGCAGGAAGAATTTCCGGTCAGGATACCAGAGAACAGGAACGCCGTTTTCAATGGTAAGATCTCCATAAATGGCAAGATCG
This sequence comes from Victivallales bacterium, assembly GCA_045612485.1. Taxonomy (GTDB): domain Bacteria; phylum Verrucomicrobiota; class Lentisphaeria; order Victivallales; family UBA1829; genus RGIG5327. The sequence continues at coordinate 10,004 of JAZKZE010000176.1, forward strand.
TTTCTTTCCATTGCCACTCCCCCGTTATTCATAAATTCCACAGGAGAAGAAAACCATACAGGCTGCCATGCGTCTTTTCTGTATTCCCCTCTCAGAATATAAAGGGGATTACGCCAGTTGCCTTTGGTTTGCGGATCGTGTTCTCCGTTATAGCCGTCATGGTTATGGGTGAAAAGTACATATTCCCCCTCCTGTGTTTCAAACATGGGGGAAGGACTCAAAGGATGCCGGATCCCTTCGCCGCCATCCTTATACCGCAGCATTTCCACCTTTCTCCAGGAATTGCCGTCATCGGAGGAAACCGAATACCATACATGACCTTCCGTTGTCCGCATGACCATGAAAAGCCGTCCGTCAGGCAGCTGGCATACCGCAGGCTCTTCCCCACAGAAACGGTCAGGATAATTCCGCAGAGGCGCTGTAAGGGGCTTTTCCGGATCGGTGATAAAATTCAAAATAAGATCTTCCGGCTCCGGGTCATCATCAATATTTTCCAGACTGAAAAATTCGCATCCGCAGGGGTGCTGTGTCCAGGATTTGGGGGCGGGCGGCCAGGCAAGCCAGCCTCTTGTAAAGCCCATAATGACTCTTCCGGACTTCAAACGGTACGCCTTCTGCCAGATCACCCAGTCCACAGCTTCTTCCGGATCGGGAAGATCATATTTTGTTCGGGGCAGATCCCTTACAAATTCTCTGCTCCAGCTTTCCCCGCAGTCGTCAGAATAGCAGATCGCCATCTTTCCCCGCTGGTGACTGTAGAAGCCTTTTTTCCCCTGATGTTTACAGGTAAAAAGATAGATCCTGCCGGAACGGGATATGGCGGGAGAAGCCCAGGAACTCATATTTTTCCCGGTATCAGGATCAATCTCATCCTGAAGCAGACTTTTGGGTTCCGACCATGTTTTCCCGTCATCGAAACTGAAGGAGATCACAGGACGCTGGGAGAAAGTGCCTTCAAAAGCACTCATCGTCCACAAAGCACAAAGCCGGGAATCTTTTGCACGGAAAATATGCAGATGTTCATTGCCGTGATCTTTCTTATTTCCATTACAGGAAGGAATATAAATAATATAGTCCGGGTTTGTTCTCCTGACTTCCTCCTGCAAAAATTTTTCTTCAAAATCCATTTTGTTCCCCATTGAGCCTGAGTGACTGTTTTATCAAAAAAATCACAGAAAAAAGCATACACTTTTTCCTGTGATCGTACCGGAAAGCTAATATACTCTTTCTCCGGAAGAAAGTCAACCTGATTTCTTATTTTTTCTTTTTGCTTGCCAGATATACTTTCTGCCAGATGCCTCCTTCCCCGTTTTCATCAATGACCATAACGTGTACCGTATTCTTTTTGGGGTTGTTCCAGTTGACGGCAGAAGTGATATCCACAGAAAAAGCTCTGGCTTCGTCGCCGTTTTTGCTATACATTCTTGTATGCAGAAGTTTCCCGTTGACAAAAACTTTACAGGATTCATCCACAGCACCGAAAAGCAAAAATACCTGTCTATCCTTCCAGTCTGCGGGTACAGAAACCGTTCTTGCATACCAGCCGATGCCGTCATAAGAGGAGAGAAATTTTTTCATCTTTGCAGACATTAAAGGCATACGGGGCGTCCCCTGCCAGTAAGTATGTGTTGCCGCCATTTCCCCCCATTTGCCGAACTCTTTTTCTGTGGTAAGGAACCATTTTTCCTTCTCACCGACCCTTTTGGGGTCAACTTTGAAGTACCAGAAAACCGGAGTTTCCAGTATGGGAAGATCAAATTCGGCAGTAACTTTTGCCTTTTTGAGTCCGGTATAATCCCCCCAGCGGATCTCGGTTTCTATGGCTTTTATTGTATCGAATCCCATGATCACCGGATGCTTTTTGCGGAAATCCAGCAGTTTGCGGGCATGATTCATCTGGTTTGTACCTGTGGCAGTTGCAGCATAAAAGACCAGACGGGCGTGGGTATTGACAAGGACAAGATCTTCCACTCTTTTGCGTTCTTCTTTGGAAAGATCCTTTTTCAGAGCCTCTTTCAGGAAAGATTCCGCCTTGTCAAAATCCTCCTTCTTGTAGTATTGTTTGGCATTCATCAATAATCCTCTGCCCACGTTGAAGTACCGGGAGCGTTTCAGGATATTCACATAGTCGGGATTGATGCGTTTTTCCCAGTTGTTCCGCCACAATGCAAAATATTTTTTCACATCTTCCGCGCCTTTGCCATACCCCCGCAGATACTCTTCCTCCCAGACTTCAAAGGGAGTTTCCGGAGAATTGATGGTTCTTGCCATAACGTACATGGGGAAGGAGAAAGTTCCCATATTTACCGCACCGAGATTATCGATATTACAGCCGACGACCTCTTTGCGTTTCATTGTTTCGGAAAAAAGTTTCCAGGCGTGTTTCTCAAACCCGATGGGCAGTACAGAATGGAAATAGCAGGGAAGATTGGGCCGCATACGGATCGCTTTGGCACCCATTTTGATCCAGTTATCCAACTGGACAAGCGTGCGTTCCAGTCTGTAATCCGTGGGACAGAATGTTACAAGGATATTGGGGGCTATTTTTGTTTTGGCAGGCGGTTCTTCTGTTTCGCAGTAAGCAAGGAAATGCACATCTTTGGCAGGGGTAAGTTTCGCCGCTTTTTCCGCTACTTTATTGGCAAGGAAAAGATAGCGGTCGGAAAGATGGGGCCATTCCGGCACCCCGGAGCGTTTCACATCCAGTTTTTTACATTCCGCACAATTACAGAAAGCGGAAGCATCATCATTATTGGATATATTGATATTTCTGGACGCCGCTTTGCTTTTCATGTGCTGCTCAATGATAAAAGCAGGCAGATCCTTATTGGAACAGCACAACTGCACCTGATGATTGACTTTTTTATCTTTGGAAGGTGCTGCCGCTGCGGCATCCATGGCATGAGGTTTGCTGTTGCGGGGCCCGCGTACGCCATGTTTGTTGAGAGAAAAATACTGGGGATATTTTTTACCGAAATCATACCACCAGGTGATAAAAGCGTGTGCAGTATGCCAGGAGCTGAAACGGTTGGTTTTCGTGTGGGCGATCCAGTCCAGACGCTCTTTGCCTTTGCTCGGCCAGATAAAGTGTTCATCATAGCGGTCAACAAATCCGCCGCTGATATTTTTGAGAGTGATCTTATCCTGTTTTTTATAAACCGTATTCAGATAATCCATCCAGATGATCCCCAGCTGTTTTTCAAGGAAGTCCAGTACTGCATACTGGAGAAGAAGTCCTTTTCCTGTAAAAATGGTTTCTTTATCATTGGTTTCCCATTTTCCTTTATTTCCCAGATCGGTTTCCCGCAGGATGAATTTGTAAGGATTTTTACCGGGGGCAAGTTTTTTTCCGGCAACAAGCTGAAGGTGCTTTGCTAGGATCGTTTTTGCCTTTGCACCGTCCGCACTTTTCTTTTCCTGAATGATTCTGACATTTTCCGAAGCAAACTCCGCTCCGCAAAGTAATGCGGAACATAAAAGCATACTTCCTGCCGCCAACAGTGTACAATAACTTTTTTTCATTTTCCTCTCCTTGAAAAATTATTTTTATATGCTACTTTACAACATACATAGAAAATATAGTTTCATTTCCGTAAATTGCAAAGAAATTTTATTGCACTTTTTTGACAATAAAAACAAGAAAAAACGACATGATTCAAAATAATGCTAAAAGTGAGAGCTGCCTTTTCCGGAAGGTCATTACAGAAAAAAAGCATTTGCAGGAAGTTGCTTATGTGGATCATCTGTATCTCAAAAAGACTCTTCTCCATCATTTTCTCCTCCTTGCCTACGGGGAAAGCTGCCATCACGGAGGGATCAAGCCTGTAAGCAAAAAACATAAATCCGCCACCATGCAGCACTCCTGGGTACTTGTCTATATTCTGAACGGCAAAGGCAGTATCCTTGTCAATGACAAATGGAAAAAAACCGGCAAAGGGGATATATTCCTTCTGCCGCCCTTCACGGGAAAAAATATGCGTATTGAAAAAGGGGAAAAACTGGAAAATATCTATTTATGTATTTATGACACAAAAGTAATGGGATCCATGGGAGGCGTTCTTGCTCTTCCGGCGGCGGGGGTTCTGCATTTTCCCGGAGAAAATCAACAGAAAAAACTCCATAAATATTTTGCCGGCATAAAGGAAAATATCCTTTCCGCCTCTCCCCACAGCGATACAGCAAAGCAATTATCCCTGCAACTTTATGATCTCTTTTATTTTCTTTCAGAAAACACTGCTGAAAAAGAATATGATTTCCATACCTTTCTGCAAACTCTTTCCGGTGTTCCGGCACAGAATCACACCTTGAAAAGTCTGGCAGATTTACTGCATAAAGATCCCCGCACGGTTTTGCGGCTCTTTAAAAAACATACCGGAAGATCCCCTATGGAATATCTGCGGGAACTGAAAATGGAATATGCGGCAAAACTTCTGCGGGAGGGCGATCCCTACTTTTCCATGGAGGATATTGCACGGGCAGGGGGATATAAAAGCATTTCCGCATTTTCCTACGCCTTCAAAAAGCAATATCTGCTTACCCCCCGCAAGTATAAAACACAATATTCCACAGAAAAAAAAGTATGATCTTACGGCAGATCCGTACAGTATTTTTTTATGTATTCAGAGGGCGTCATGGAAAATTTCCTGCGGAACTCCCTGGAAAAGAAAGGCACATTGCGGTAGCCGCATTTTTCCGCGACCGCCTTTATGGTATAGGATTGTCCCCCCCGCCGCAGCCACATGGCGGCATAATCCAGACGGATATTGATAAGGTATTGAATGGGGGACATGGATAATTTTGCATGAAAAAGCCTTGTAAGAGTACGGGGAGTCACCCCGCAGGTTTTTGCCATACCTGCCAGAGTATGCTGCTGGGCACAGTTGGCAGATAACTGCCGTAAAAAATGTTCAAATTTCGAGTCGGAGGCTTCTTCCCTTTTCCGGGTGGAAAGTTCATAAAGAAGTTCATAACAGATCAGAGAAAGTTCCCGTTCTGTTTCCTGAAGCACGACAAAATCTGTAACGATGGCTTTCACCCGGTCAAAGAGATTCCGGATACATGAGTCTTCCTGAAGATGAAACACTCCTGCTGCCTTCAATGCAAGTGTACTGCCCATTGCCGCCATGAC
>JAZKZE010000177.1:0-4168 GCA_045612485.1 Victivallales bacterium
CACAATTGACTATGCCGGAGAACTGAAAGTCTGGGGTGGTGGTAAGGTCTATAATAACACCATTAATGAATATGGTGCAATCATTCTTTTGAGTGGCGCAATGGCTGATACTACAACCATCAACTCTCAGGGCGGTCTGCATGTTTACAGCGGTGCTGTTGCAAGTAATACCACCGTCAAACAGGGCGGCTTCTTTGGTGTGGGGGATGGGGCTACAACCTATAATACCCTCATTGATTATGCCGGGGAACTTACCGTTTGGGGTGGCGGTCTTGTGAATGACAACGAGATCAACCAGTGGGGAGCTATCATCCTTTCCAGTGGGGCAGCAGCCAATAGAACCATTATCAATCCTGACGGCGGTCTTCATATTTATAATGGCGCAACTGCCTATACTACCGAAGTTACAAGCGGAGCAAAACTGGGTATCGGTTCCGGTGGCTATCTCTATGGTTCTGAACTGGATAACACCGGTACGATGACCTTCTATGAAGGAGCCAAAATGGGCGGTTGGCACAGCTTTGAAGGATCGGTCATCACCTCCGGCGGCGTTGACGCTTCCGGAGCATACGTCAACTTTGAACTGGACGACCGTACCAGCGATCAGGGCGTGATCCTTGATAATATCGGCAATTTCTATTCCGTACAGAGATATTCTATGGAAGTGGATGCGGATCAGGTGGGAACCTTCCTGCTTGCCGCAGGAGCTGCCTCTTTTAACGATAGAATTACTCTCTATGTGGAAGATGGAGTGGATTGCGGTTCACTTGCGGTTGGAGAATCTCTGGATTACAACGGTAAGAAGTACACTCTTTCCAACGATGCCGGAATATTGGCATTGAAGATCTCTTAAAAAGAGAATTTCAACGTATAAAACAACGGACCTGCCGTCAAGTAGAAGTTCAGACGGCAGGTCCGTTTCTTTTGTAAAAAACAGAAAATATAAAATAATATATCTATCAGGATGATTGAAAAAACATGCATACCGGGCTATATTACTTTAAAATTATTTTATAAAGTTCGTCCCTGCGTATATAAATAAGGAGTACAAAATGGCTAAACAGTTTGAAAGTGAAAATCTGCCGCCGCATATTCAGGCGATCGCAGATACAATGAATGTTGACAGGGAACTCATCCCTCCCTGTACAGCCCCTTCTTTGCCTTTCGGGGAAAACATCACTCCCGGCAGATTTATCAACAAAACAAGAAAAGAGTTGCAGAAACCTTTTACAAAACGCGTTTTCGGAAATATCCCCCCCCGCTGCGATGAACTCGCCTTCAAGGTAACCGCCGAAGGAACCGCCTTTGACGGTCTTGCCATACGCAGGGAAATCGATATTATCTGCCGTCATAATTCTCTGGAAAGAGTTCTGCATCTTCTTCTTTATATCCCCGCAAATGCCAAAGGAAAAGTTCCGGTATTTTTCGGCTTGAACTTCAAAGGCAATCACGCCTGCACCAAAGATCCCGGCGTAACATTCCATCCCTTTGAACGTTACCCGAATCTGATCCCCGGTTCTTTACGCTGGGCGGACGGCAGGGCATCGGAAGAACAGAGGGGACTTGTGCAAGACCGCTGGCACTTTGAAAAAGCTCTGAAGGCCGGCTTTGCCACTGCCACCATCTGCTACTTTGATATTTATCCCGATCACCTGCACGGCTTTGAAAAAAGTATCATGCCCATGTTCTATACAAAAGAAGAATGGGAAAGCCCGGACAGAGATACAGGCGCAATCTGTGCATGGGCGTGGGGGATCATGCGGGGGATCGACTGTCTGGAAACACAGAAAGAACTGGATATGCAGGCCCTTACCGTTCACGGTCACTCCCGTCTGGGTAAAACGGCTTTGCTGACAGGCTCTTTTGATCCCCGTATCGCCCTTACCGTTTCCAACGGTTCCGGTGCCTGCGGTATAAAAATGATGCATCACCATTTCGGAGAAAATTTCGGCTGGGTCCATTACTGGAATCCCCACTGGTTCAGAGGGAATTTTGCGCAAATCGTCAATAAGGAACGGGAAATCGATTTTGACTTCCATTTTCTTGCCGCAAGTATCGCTCCCCGTTTGCTGTACGTTTCCGACGGAGATATTGATACCTACGCCGATCCGGAAGGCAGTTTCCTGGCCTGTAAAGAAGCCTCGAAAGCATGGAAAATATTCGGCGGTTCCGGTTTGGAAAATGAATCCTTCCCGCCCTGCGGAAAACTTGTGGGACAGGATGTGGGTTACTATCTGCGGAAAGGCGATCACGCCTTTACCGGGGAAAACTGGGATATTCTTATCGAATTTGCAAAAAAACATTTCTGTTGAATTTTCAGAAAAAAAAAGAGGTTTCTATGAGTAACAATACCGGCAATAAAAATACCTTTCCCGCATTACAGGCAGTAAACAGCGCAAGCGGATTCAAAATGGATGGCTACTGGATCTGGTGCGGCTCAGCCGTAAAGGAGGAAGGAAAAGGCTATCACCTTTATGCCGCACGCTGGGGAAAAGATTACCCCATGCTGGAAGGATATATTTTCAATTCCCATATCGTCCACGCTTTTTCCGAAACATTGGAAGGACCATACTCCTTTGTGGAAAAAGTCCTGCCTGAAAAAGATGATCCTTCCTGCTGGGACGGCCGTATGACCCATAATCCTGTTGTGGTGAAATATAAAGATGAATATCTTCTGTATTACATCGGAAGCACTTATGAAGGAGAACCCACTCCCGCCTCTGAAGTAAAGGAAAACAGGAAAAAAATGGAAGTAGTGTATGACAGGATCTGTATCGGAGTTGCCAGAAGCAAATCCCCGGCAGGTCCCTGGAAAGTCTGTCCCCGCCCTGTCCTCACACCCAGAGCAGATAAATGGGACAACTGGATCGTCACCAATCCCGCCCCCTGTGTTCTGCCGGATGGAAGGATCTTTCTTTACTACCGTTCCAATTCCAAAATAGGGCCAATCGGGCTTGCCATTTACAATGATCCGGAAGGAGAAGCGGAAAGATTTGATATGCCGGTCTTTACAAGGGATATGTTTGTAGAGGATCCTTTTGTATGGCATAATGGCGAGTATTTTGAAATGATCGCCAAAGATCTTTCCGGCAATCTCACCCAAGAATATCACGCAGGAGCCCACTTTGTTTCTGAAGACGGTATCAAGTGGGAATATACCCATAAAGCCTATTCCAGAAATATTGTCATGGATGGCAAAGAGATGACTCTGGGCAGTCTTGAACGCCCCCAGCTTCTTTTTGATGAAAAAGGTACTCCCGTTGCCCTGTTTGCAGCGGTTGCCGACGGTCCCGGGGGATTCAACAATGCCCCCAACACATGGAATCAGGTCTTTCTGCTGAAATAAAATTCAAAAAAGAGATGCTGAAATGAAATTATCACAAAGAGCATTGAATCTCATCCCTTCCGAACCCCGGCGGATCTATGATGAAGCTAAAAAATATACCCATGTCATAGATCTTACACTGGGCGATCCCGATCTGCCGCCACCCTCCAATGTTCAGGAAGCCGCCTGCAAAGCGATCCGGGAGGGCAGAACAAGGTACAGTGCCAATGCGGGACTGCCCCAACTGCGGGAAAAAATTGCTGCCGATGCGGCAAAAGAGTATAACATGACTTTTGATCCCTCTTCCGAAATCATTGTGACTGTAGGGGCAATGGAGTCAGCTTATCTTTCCTTATGGAGTTTATTGAACGAGGGGGATGAGGCGATCATTCCTGCGCCGTTCTGGATCAATTACGGGGAGGTAGTCAAATCTCTGGGGGCAAAACCCGTCTTTGTTGAAACGCGTCCGGAAGATTCTTTCATTGTAAGACCGGAAGAAATTGAAAAAAAGATCTCTTCGTGTACCCGTCTTCTGATTTTGAATTCCCCTGCCAATCCCACCGGGGCAGTGATCCCCGGCAAAGTTCTGGATCAAATTGCCGATATTGCCTGTAAATATGATCTGATGGTTGTTTCCGATGAAATTTACAGTCACCTGGCATTTGACGGTCAGAAGCCGGAAAGTATCCTCACCCGTCCGGGTATGCGGGAGCGCACAGTTGTTGTCAATGGATTTTCCAAACGGTTTGCCATGACCGGCTGGCGGGTAGGCTGGGCATTGGCTCCGGAACGCCTTGTCCGTGCCATGACGCAGATGACGGAAAATATCGTAGCCTGCGCCCC
>JAZKZE010000178.1:0-9977 GCA_045612485.1 Victivallales bacterium
TAACCACCAATAGTTCAATCAGCGTAAACGCCGATTGAGTGAAGGTGTGAAGGTGTGAAGAGCTTTTTTTGCATTCGCAAAAAAAGCGTGAAGTGCGCCCTGTCGGGCGTAAGGATGTGTAGTTTTTATAATTTTTTTTGAGGTAATACAACGGAAAAACACATACTTGACAAGTTGCACTCACCAGAAGCTCAATGAGAGTGAAGTTCTGTCTTTTTTTCATTTTTGTAAGTCCTTTCTATTATTTTATTGTTTGATTTCCATTATTTTTATATCGTCCAGATGAACATATTTTCCGGAAAACTGCAGGATCAGTCTTTTGGAGGAACTGCCTTCAAGGGTAAAGAAAGTGGAAAATAACTTCCACTCTTTTCCTTTTGCAGGAAATTGTTTCTGTCCGATTTTTTTTCCTCCTGCACCCACATAGAGGGAAAGAAAACCATCCCCTTTGAGTTTCAGAGTCAATTTATAGTTTCTTTTGCTGTTTCCTGTTATACGCAACTGCTGCCAGATCACAGGAGCAGTATTATACTGCATTTTTTTATCCCATTTTTCAAAACCGATCACAAGAAAATTATTCCCTTCCGCAGCGTGCGTATTTCTGACGGAGGCTGTTCCCGGATAATTTTTATGAAAGACCCAGTTTTCCGGTACATAGGTAGTAAAGTGCCAGTTGAGCCCGCTTTTGCGACTCACTCTTTTATTGGTGAGATTTTCAAAGGAACCGTTGGCAAGAATGGGGGCAGCGCCTCCGAATGAGGCGGTTTTGAAATGGCTCAATGTATGGAAATTACCGCCTTTTCCGGTAAAAGCCCCGAAAACGGTTTCCCCTTTTTCTGAAAGAGCGATCCTTCCCGCATTGATCTTCCACAGGGCTGTTTCCGACAGTCTGCCAAGATCTTTTACCGGGATCTTCACTTCTGCTGTCCAGAACTTTTCTTCATCTTTTACAGCATAGGTGAATGTGGGCTTTTTCCTTACTTCCGCTTTTGACATATTTACTGTATCCGCATCATAAGTTATCCCATTACGGGTAAAGGCAATATGCCTGTATATGCCTTTTTTCACCAGTTCCGGCGTAAGGATAAGGATTTCCAGATGACTTGCCCACCAGGGGAAAACTCCTTTATACTCCTTCACATCCTTTGTTTTGCCGCCGGAAGCTTTGAAACACTTGAAGCCGAAGTATATATTATCTTTGTCATACAGAAGTTTCACTTCCGTTTCCGGTGTCATTTTTTCTGAAATAAAATGTCCCACCGTCAACTCTTTTCTTGTGCAGTAAAGGTCGGTAACACTTTGTGCCTTGTACCACTCCTTTTCATCAAGTTTGCCGTCAATAACGATTTTTTCCGCTTTCTCACCGTGAAGCATATCATCAGCGGGCAGAAATTTACTGAAAGAAGATTCCTGATATACTTTTTTGAAAAGTTCCCTGTCTTTGGCAATACGGGCAAGGATAACCTGATCCCCTTTGACCTTTTCCATGGCTCTGTCCAGTAATGCCGGCAGTTCTTTTGCAATACCGGGGAAATCATAAACTTTTCCAAAAATATCATTACTTCCTCCGTAGCCTGCATGACCGTTTGTTTTGATAAAGGCTTCTTCCAGCAAATGCCGGAATCTTTTCATTTCCTCTGCCCCGTTTCCATAGTAACAGGAGAGGAGATACTCTTTTTCCTTTTTCCAATCCCCCTGCGGGTGATAATTGAGATACCCCAGAAGGGCGGCGGGAAGCCACAGACTTTCCCAGTGATTGAGATTATAATATTTCTGATAGTATTTGCCTTTGTAATAGGGCTGTGCCCCGCCGATAACAAAAAAGTTCATGCCGGAAACATTCTTTTTCATATAGAGAAGTGCGTCCTGCATATAAGCATTTTCCATGGGAAGATATGGGGCTGTTCCGGGCAGAACTTCCAGATATTCATAGATCTGATTTCCAATCCCTTTTTTCCAGAAACTCTGAAGCATGGTAAAATATTTTCTGTTTCCAGGACACCTTTCATCCTCAAGAGCATGCAGATAACAGCGTCCATGGGGACAGAGATAGACAAAGAGCCTTTCATGGGAATACATCTTTGTTTTCTGCGGTACCGCCCGGTAATCCTGATAGATTCCCACTTTTATACGCAGACGGGGGTATTTATCCAGAAGGTTCGAGGCAAGAAAATTTACAAAATCCCACCATCTGTCACTGTATTTACCTTTGTAGGCGTGTTTGGGATCATCCAGACGGGTGCAGTTTTCACACTCACACCATGAATAATGGTCATCATTGAAAAGTGTGATAAGCAGATACCGGTCTTTCCCGTATCTGTTTATGATCTTTTCCGCATTTTCCAGCATCCTTTTTTTTACATCCGGATTGCTTAAACAGGGCTGGGAAACAGGATCTTTACTTTGGGAAATATTTTTACTTATGACTCTTTTGCCGTTCTTCAATCCGAAATATTCCGGATGTTTTTTGAATAATTCTGCTGCTTTCCTGTCTATATTTTCATCAGATCCCACAAGCAGCCTTGTAAGGATATGACCGCCCCAGAAGATCTCATCGGTAAGTCCGAGTTTTTCTGCATGAGTATATTGCTCTTTGAATTTTGGCTTTTCCTTCTGGTGTGCGGGGGGAAATGCGACAGTATTCAACCCCATACCGATGATAGCGTGGAGCATTTGAGGAGTCGTCCATACCCCGTTTGCCGTTATGTTGGCATCCGGGAATACTGGATTATGGATATAAAAACCATCCGGAACAGTAAAGGATTCTTTTGCCGGAACAAAGGGAGCTGTCCGGGGATGAAAAAAACGTACTCCCCCATATTCCCGTAAAAGAAAATAAACAGCATTGGGGAAGGCGCGATCCCTTTTCCCGTAAATGGTGAGTGTTTTTTCCGTTGATTCAATGGCAAAACCTGTATCGGCAAGAGAAGCAAATCTTTCTGCATAAGGCAGGGATAATTTCTCAAACTTTATACAGGAAAGATCTTTGGAATATTCTTTTTTGATCTGTAAGGCTTCCCCTGTCATCTTTTTGATATGTTTTGTCAGGATCTCCGAAGCTGTACGCTGGGATTCTGAAGCATTTTCCGGTAAAAGGATATAAGCATACCTCTTCCCGTCCTTTACGATATCCATACCGCAAAGGGCGATGGAAAAAATAAAAAGTAAAAAAATGTGAAGTATGTTTTTCATAAGACTATCCTATTATTTTACCAGACCGGATTTTCCCCTCTTTCGATATAATCAAAAATCCTGACCACTTCCCTTGCGATCACATGGTTCGTGGCAAAATTGCTTTCATTCTGTATGCTTTTCAGATTGGGGCAGGCGAAAAGCTGTTTCAGAAGCCTTTTCCAGTTGATCGTCCCTCTTCCGGGACAACCGGGAAGGGTGTGATTATCCCCGTACCCGTCATTGTCATGCAGATGACAGGTGACTACATGGGGTGCAAGAAGGGCAAGGGCATCTTCTTCCAGTTTCAAACCTTCAAACCAGACGATTTCGTGGAAGGTGGGTTTATATTTTACCGGATCTTTTTCCGTACGGGAGCCGTCTGCATGATAAAGATATTTTGACATCATATTGGCGTGACCGGAATCATAGCAGCATTTTACAAAGGGGGAGGAAAAATGATTGACATAGTACAACAGTTCGCCGGGGGCATTTACCGGTTCAAAAGAGTTTTCCACCGCAAGGATACAGTTGTTTTTTTCTGCATAGGGGATGATTTTTTCCAGAGTATCAAGGGCAAGGGGGCGTAATACATCGAATCCGATGTGACCGGGCCTTCTGCACCAGGGGGCGGCTCCCACATGGACTGTATAAGTTTCTATCCCCAGTTCCCCGCAGATATCCAGAGCTTTCTTATGATCCTCAATGATTCTTTCATGTTCTTCAGGTATATCCAGATCGTAACGGGGGCCTGCAAGTCCGTGGGCATCCTTTGTGACAAGGGAAAGTTTTTTCAGGATCTTTTTATAATTTTCCAGATATTCCTTATTTTCCATCATGCTGACAAGCTGGCGGCTCATGGTGGTGATGCGTTCCGCTCCGGCGGCGGCAAGTTCCGCCATAAAGTTTTCTTCCAGACATTCCGGAACAACGTTCCACGCTGCAAAATGGGATACTTTGAATTTCTTTTCCTGTACCATGAACAAACCTCTCTTTTTTAAGGAAAATTCTGTTTACATATTTTATTTATATATATTATATATGATTTTTTCCTTGATTCAAGAGAAAAATATAGTATATTTTACATAAAAAGATGTATAATCTGACTGTATGCTTGATTCAGAAAAGTTTTGCAGTATATTTTACAGAAGACGGGGTGATTTTAGAAATCACCTCAGGCAAAAAGGATATTTGCAAAGGTGTTTTGAAAATGAAACCTACCTATTACAACTGGGGGCTTTCTGCGGAAAGACCTTTCGTGATCCGTTTCCAGACCGTACAGGAAAATAGGAATTGTGATATGGATTACGATTTTCATAAATCCCTGCACATGAATATTGTTATGCAGGGGGATTATGGCGGGGATATTTGCGGATCACCATATCACTGTCAGGAGGGGGAAGCATTTATTACTGCTCCCTGGGAACCCCACCGGGCAACGGTAAGCATACACGGAGCAGTCTGTTATATGATCGCCATATCCCTGGATGAACTTGCTCCCGCTCTTCTTTACGGCAGAAAGACTCTTTCCACCTTTCTCTCCTTTCCCCCGGAAAAACGATTTGCGCTTCTGCGGGAAAAGGATCTGATGAAATACTGCCGTCAATGCGGGGAGGAGATAAGGAAAAACGGGGAAAAGAATATTCTTCAGAACTGGAAAAGCATACTGGATTGTTTTATCAATATCGTTGACGCACTGGGGGTACTTCCGGAACAGCAGGAACTCAGGGCGGATTTTTCAAAAATACTGCCTGCACTGCACCGGATCAACAGCGGCAAAAGTGTCACCACGGCGGAAGAGGCGGCAAAATTGTGCAATCTGAGCACCAGCAGATTCCGTGTGCTTTTCAAACAGCTTTTTCATAAGACTTTTGCAGCATACGAACTCAATTACCGTCTGAACTGTGCTGCCGATGATATTCTCAATTCCCGTATGACGGTAAAAGATGCCGCTTTTGAATGGGGATTTTTTGATACCAGTCACTTTTCCCGGCTTTTCAAACTTTCCTTCGGCTGTTCCCCCGGTCAATACAAGAAACGGGAACAGAGGAAAGAGTAGGAACTTCACAATGAAAGGATTTTCGCATCCGCAAGAAAATAGCAGAAGATCCCCGCAAGGATAAGAGTAAGTCCGCCGATAAAATATTTTCCGGCTTTCTCCCTGAAAAAAAGAATACTCCATACAGAATAAAGTGCTATACACAATCCGATGGCGACAGGAAAGAATATCCCGTTCATTCCGTATGCTTTAAGTTTATCCAGTGCAATAAACTGTATATACGTTGTGGCAACAGTCTGCACGGCAAAGCAAAGGATGAGAAGAAGAGCTTTTTTACTGAGAAAAAATCCTTTTTCTTTAGTGATGATCTTGCAGAAAAGTGCAGCAATAAAGGTGCAGAAACAGGCAAGAGAGGTCCGCAGCATACCGGCATCCGGATAGGAAAGAAAACTGCTTGCTGAAATCATACTCTGGGCTGTTCCCAGTACAAAAAAAGCAAGGATGGCAAGTCTTACGCCTTTTTCCGGCTGTGATGACTCCTTCTGCTCTGCGGCAGAGGTCTTTGCCGCAAAAAAGATCATACCGGCAAGGACGGAAAGAGTTCCTGCTGCTTTCAGAAGATTCCAGGGTTCGGAAAAAATAAGAGTGATGGCAAGAAAGGGAAGGATAAAGGCACTTTGACCCATCGCCCAGCAAACACCGCTTTTTCCGTAAGCCATACTTTTCTGGAGGATAAAGGAGCCTGCAATGTTGGTGAAAAATGCCCCGGAAATAAAAAGCAGATAGCCGGTGGAGGGCAGGGGGATCGCTCCGGAAACAAGGGCGGATACTTTTGTAATGAAAAGGAGGGTGAGAAGAGTGGAAAGTGCCCCCATGACAAGCATGACATTATAAAGACTCAATTTCCATTTTGCCATGCTTTTGTAATAGACACCTACAAAAGACCACAAAAGTCCCGTAAGGAATGTAAGCAGAAAACCCGTCAGTAAATCATTCATATTTATCTTTTTTCTTGTTTTTATAATAATTTATTTGTATTTTTTTGTTTTTGCAACTATATTTCAGGTAATCTTTTTACATTACCGCAACACAATTTTATATTTTTGCAAAACAGGAGAGAATATGATCCTGCCGAAGATCATCAATGCCGGAGTATATACACGGGCGGAAAAACATTCCCAGAAAGTCCGTCATTTCTGGGTTGCTCTGGGAATAAGCGGCTGTGTCAGGAATGATACGTATTTCCCTGACGGGACATTATGCAGTTCCTTTGATTGCCGTTCAATGGAACAAACTCCTGTTCTCTCTCTGGCTGCTCCCGGATTCCGTACAGTTTTTGAGTATAATTCCCAACGGGAGAACTGGGTGATCATGCTCTCCTTTCCGGCGATCACTTTCTGTGAGGAAGATAATACTTTTTACTGGAATTACAAAGAACACCGTCTGCCCATCCCCCGCCGGATAAAACTGAAAAAACATGAGGTGACTGATCTGCGGCATCTCTGCAATACTTTATGTGAACTTTACCACAGCAGTCTGCCGCAGAATGTTTTGGAAGCAGAGTTGCTTTCTTTACAGATCCTCCACTATTTTCTCCGTACCCCTGTTCCCGCAGATGACCGGGTGGAACTTTTCCGCAAACGTCTTGCGGAAGATTCTCTCTGGGAAAAGTCCATATCTGAACACTGTCTGGAAATGGGGATAAACCGGGATCAGCTGCGGAAAGAATTTTTTCACAGGTACAAAATCCCGCCGGGGGAATACCGTGCCAGACTGCGTCTGCGGAAGATCCAGCATCTTCTTGCTTACAGCGATCTGACTCTGAAAGAGATCGCTTTTGAGACCGGAATGAAGAATCTTTCCCATTTAAGTGCATTTGTACATGAACGCTGCGGAAAGACCCCCTCCCGTTTAAGGGATGAATACCGCAAGGAATAAGTTTTATTCCCTGATTGCTTCTGTCCGGTTTTCCTCCACGATCTTTTTCTGGATATGGAAATTCTCAAGATAATATCTGCTTCCCACTTTATCTGCATCGGAAGAAAGGATAAAGAGTGCGCCGGAGCGCAATGTGCTTTTTTCTCTGTAAAGTTTTATCATCGCTTCTTCCATTTTATTATTACAGGGAATTTTATCCAGTTCCACTTTCCCGTTTCTTCCGAAAACAAAGAATACTCCATCCTGACTTCCGGGAGTTATTCCGCCCCACGCAGGAATTTTATAGCCCTGATCCTGGAAATGCACCATGTTGGAATCCTGCAGCACTTCCCGCAGATCCGGATTGAGTATCCAGGAATAACATCCATAGACTTTCGGCACAAAATGGAAGTATGTGCTGAAAAAGGCATTGGCTTTTGTAAATGTGGCATTGACCTCATCTCTGTCCATTCTCTCCCCGCCGGGAATGTGTACGGAAGGAACAATATCCCAGGGTGTGCATAAGGCACGCCATTTATCCAGAGGCAGCCGGATATAACACTCCGGATCGGAGGAGCCGTCAGGAAGGATGGGACAGCCTGTGACATAACCTTCATCCTCCCGGCAGAAGACCTTTATACAGCCTTCCGTTTCCTTGTACATCCTTCTTCCGTCTTTCCGCAGAAAAGAGCCGTCTTTGTGGAAGGCAATGGCAGTACCTTCTTCATTTACATAAATACAGGGCATCCACTGGATATAGGGGTGGAGAAGAAATTCAAATCTTCCGATACGGAAAAGTGTTTTTCTGCTGTATTTTCTGATCCAGGGTGTCTGGGTGACTGTATGTCCGGGAATCCCGTTATGAGCTGCTTTGTAGATCTTTATTGTGCCGTCGATCCATTTGCCGACCCCATGCAGGTATTCTTCCGGAAGAGAGAGTTCCTTATATGCCTTTTCAATGGCGGGAAAATTGCTTTCCGCAACAAGGAGAAAGAATATGCCGGAATTTTCCCCGAAGAGATCTATGCTTTCCGGAACAGGGTTGATATTGCATGGTTCTTCCCGTACAAAAAATGAATAGTGGAGAATGTTGGCAAAGAAGGAAACTGCCGGGGCATTTTCAAAAATCTTTTCCACTATTTCCATTCTTTTGAGGATGTCCGTATCATTATTTACAAGAGCATGCCATTTTGTATAGAAACTTTTTTCTGCAAAAAAGGGCTTCCTGCAATCACACTTTTCGCAGAATTCATCCCAGTAAGGATAAAGAGAGCTGTAAAAATATTTTTCATCAAAACCGAGGCGGGTACAGAATGATTCTTTTGTAAAGGGCAGTTTATTTTCTTCCATTTTCTTTCTCCTTCAGGATAATTTTTTGCTTTTCTGTAGAAATATACCCTCTTTTTCAGCAAAAACAAACATAATATATTACTTTCCTGCAAAGAAATCAGAGAAAAGATTGAAAAATCATTTTTATGTTGTATCTTTAATGAATAAATATATCACACAAAAATCCAATGAGGTGAAAAATGAATACAAATGAAAGCGTTTTCAATTCTGTAAAAGAACAATATGGCGCATTGAACGTCGATGTGGAAAAAGCATTGGCAAAACTGGAAAAGATCTCTCTGGGGATCCACGCATGGCAGGGTGATGATGTGAAAGGATTTGAATCGGATTCTTTCAATCTTACCGGCGGCTGTCTTGTGACAGGCAATTACCCCGGCTGTGCCAGAAATGCAGATGAGCTGCGGAAAGATCTGGATGTGGCATTGCGTCTTATTCCCGGTAAGCACAAAGTAGGCTTGCAGGGGCATCAGGTGGATAAAATGTTCCCCGGTGTGGACAGAGATGGTTTCAGTATTGACAACTTCCGTTCCTGGCTGGACTGGGCAAAGGAAAAGAAGATCGGTCTGGATATTGCTCCCGCCTTCTACGGACACAGCAAACTGGATTACAATCTTTCCCTTTCCCACCCTGATCCCGCCATCCGTGAATTCTGGATCAATCACGGGATCAATATCCGGAAGATCGCAGAAACTTTCGGTAAGGAACTGGGCAGTCCCGCTATTGTCAACTTCTGGATGCCCGACGGTTTCAAAGATACTCCTGCCGACCGTCTTGCCCCCCGTCAGCGCATGATCGAATCCCTTGACCGCTGCTTTGCGGAAAAGATCGATCCCGCTTTTGAACGGGATACAGTGGAACAGAAACTTTTCGGTATCGGTGTGGAATCCTGTACTGTTGGTTCCCATGAGTTCTTTATGATCTATGCTGCAAAAAGAGGCAAGATCCTATGCTTTGATACCGGTCACTTCCACCCCACAGAACAGGTGGGGGACAAACTTTCCTCTGTCCTTTCCATGATGGATGAGATCTTCCTGCATGTCAGCCGGGGGGTCCGCTGGGATTCCGACCATGTGATCACAGTCAATGATGATCTGCTCTCCCTTGCCAGGGAATCGGTTGCCTATGATTATCTTGACCGCATCCATTTCGGTCTGGATTATTTTGATGCCACCATCAACCGTGTTGCCGCATGGGTGATCGGGGCAAGAAACTTCCAGAAGGCTCTCCTTATTGCCCTGCTTGAACCCTCCTGTGCAAAAGAGGCGGAGAAAGCCTTTGATTATACATCCCGTCTTGCTCTTCAGGAAGCAGCCAAGGCTCTTCCCTGGGGAATCGTCTGGGATGAATTCTGCCGCAGAAAAGGTGTGCCTTCCGACTTTGAGTTTATGAAAGAGATCAAGGCATACGAAAAGACCGTTCTTGCTGAAAGATGCTGAAAATATATTCCTTTACGGAAGTATAAAATGAAAAGGGGCTGTTGCAAAAATGTTTTGCGGGGAAGACACCTTTTTGCAAAAAGGTTCTCTTCCCCGCCCCCCAT
>JAZKZE010000179.1:0-26624 GCA_045612485.1 Victivallales bacterium
GTATTTATAAAATAAGGTATAATTCTCCCCTGTTATGACCTGTTATACCTCCAATATTCAGCTCAAACAATAAAAAAGGCTGTTGCTCACCTTTTTTGAGGTTTTGCAACAGCCCCTTTTTGAATGGTGCGCAGCGCGGGACTTGAACCCGCAAGCCTTACGGCGCTGGGACCTAAACCCAGTGCGTTTGCCATTTCGCCAGCTGCGCAGAAAAATTTTTGATCCAACACGAAAATACCCGGAATCGGCAAACCGTTCCGGGTATTGAGATCAGTGATAAATTTTCCCGGGGGAAGATTTATTCAGCAGTAGCGGGGATAACTTCCACCATGCGTTTGCTCTTGATGAAGTTTACAGTTCCGTCTTTAAGAGCAAAAAGGGTGAAATCTCTGCCGCAGCCAACATTGTTACCGGCATGGAAACGGGTTCCGCGCTGACGGATAATGATGGTTCCTGTGGTGACGAATTCTCCGCCGAATGCTTTCACACCCAACATTTTGGGCTGACTGTCGCGTCCGTTACGGCTGCTGGACTGGCCTTTCTTATGTGCCATGATGCTTCTCCTTTTGTTGTTTATGTATCAATAGTATTTTATTATTTTTCTTTCACAGAGTATATAATATACACGCATTTGACGATTTTTCAAATGTTTTCAGAAAAAATATTCTTTATCCTGCGAAAAAAAGTTATTCAAAGTCCTTTTCAGGAATTTTTTGCCTCACTCTGTTTACGGATCTCCGCTCTGCGGATCTTGCCGTTGCTGGTCTTGGGCAGTTCCTTGACAAACTCCACCACACGGGGGTATTTGTAGGGAGCAGTATTGGTCTTGACATATTCCTGGATCTCTTTCACCAGCTCGTCAGAGCCTTCCTTGCCCTTCACCAGAACAATGGTAGCTTTCACAACTTTTCCGCGGACAGGATCAGGTACCCCGGTAACTGCACATTCCAGAATGTAGGGAAGTTCCATAAGAACACTTTCGATCTCGAAAGGTCCTACTCTGTAACCGGATGTTTTGATAATATCATCCGCACGTCCCAGATACCAGAAATACCCTTCTTCATCCTTCCATGCAAGGTCGCCGGTATGATAGTAACCGTCATGCCATGCTTTTGCCGTATCTTCGGGCGCATCGGTATAACCGCAGAAAAGTCCGATAGGATGACCGATGGGATCGCCCTTCACGCAGATCTCTCCGGTATCGCCCATGGGAACAACTTTTCCGTCACCGTCCAGAAGATCGATCTTGAACTGGGGATTGACTTTCCCCATGGAGCCGGGTTTAGGTTTGGTGTTGCCCACAGTTCCGATAAGAAGAGTGGATTCCGTCTGTCCGAACCCTTCAAAGGGAAGATGTCCGGAAAATCTTGCAAAGGCTTCACTGACTTCCGGCGGCATGGCTTCCCCGGCGGTGGAAACATGTTCCAGAGTGGAAAAGTCATACATGGAAAGATCTTCTTTTGCAAGGAAACGGAAAATTGTGGGGGGCGCACAGAATGTGGTAATACCGTACTGTTTGAACATGGGCAGCATATCTGCCGCATGGAAACGGTCGAAGTCGTAAACAAAGATCCCTGCTTCACACAGCCACTGACCATAGATCTTGCCCCACATGGATTTTGCCCAGCCGGTATCTGCCACAGTAAGATGCAGTCCGTTGGGATTGACTTTGTGCCAGTGACGGGCAGTCATGATATGTCCCAGAGGATAGGTGTGATCGTGTTCCACCATCTTGGGATAACCTGTAGTTCCGGAACTGAAGAAAATCAGGAAGGGGTCGGTAGCTTTCAGATCTTCCGGTCTGGCAAAAGTTGCAGGGAAGTTAGGATAAAGAGAATCCAGATCCAACCAGCCTTCTTTGGAACCGTTGGCAACAAGTTTCAGTTTGAGTTCCGGACAGTTCACAGAACCTTTATCCACCTCATCGGTGATGTGGGGATCAGCAGAACTGATCACCATTTTCACATGAGCGCGTTTGAAACGGTATTCAAAGTCATGGGCTGTCATCTGGGCTGCGGCAAGAACGGAAACCGCTCCGATACGGTGCAGAGCATTCTGCACAAACCAGAACTGATAGTGGCGTTTAAGCACCAGAAGCACTCTGTCCCCTTTCCGGATGCCCAGAGAGTAGAGAAGATTGGCGATCTTTGCAGAATTTTCAGCAACATCCCGGAAAGTGAAATCCCGGCAGACTTTATCATCACCCACCCACCGCATGGCGATCTTGTCGGGAGTCTTGGCGGCAAGGGCATCCACAACATCATAAGCAAAGTTGAAGTTGGGGGGATAATGGAATTTCACATCGGCGATCTCGCCGTTTTCATTATATTCTTCCGTCATAAAATCCTGATAGAGCAGATGTTCACCGGGAGCGATATAATTCTTCTTTGCTTCATCCTCCAGTTCTGCAAATTTTTCAGGTTTGCCTGCATCATATTCCTTCTGCATGACAATGGTAAGGAAACGGCAGGAAGCACCGTTGCAGGCAGTCAATGCGTGAGGCATTCTGCCGTCAAAATAAAGGGTGTCGCCTTCATTGAGGATCTCTTCCTTTTTTCCGCCATCATGCATGAAAGAAACATGCAGAGCCCCGGAAAGGATCAGGATAAATTCCTGTCCGGAGTGTTCGGAATACTGGGTGAGAGCGTCTTCCCCTTTGTAGGGAGCAGTAACGATCAAAGGTTCCCCGACACGGTTCTTCATGTGGATCGCCTGATGCAGATAGGAGAAACCGGGTCTGCGTACAAAAGGAAATCCTTCCCCTTTGCGGGTCAGGGCGTACATGGAAAGATTGGGCAGTTCCCCGCTGATGAGGGAGGATACATCCAGACCGAAATGTTCTGCAAGGTTACAGCAGAAATAGAAGGGGGCCTGTTTCTCCCCGTTTTCATAGGCGGTATATTCTTCGGGTGTTACATCCAGAAGTTCCGCCATCTGCTCAACAGTGTATTCCTTCTGGTTCCGGAGTTCCCGTACTCTCATTCCAATCTGTTTGTTCTGGTCCATAAGATGTTTCTCCATCTGCGGCGATCCCGCATAATGATGACAAGGATCTTACCTTTATATTTGGTTTAAAATTTATTGACCTATTAATATACAGTAAAATAAAAAAAAGTCAAGTTTACAAAAACAAAAAGCAGAGAGCATACACAGAGCCTCTGCTTTTCCCTGTTTCAGAAAAGAGATCAGCGGATCATCTTTTCAGGCCGGACGACCTCATCATATCTTTCCGCGGTGATCAACCCGGAACGGATGCAGGCCTCCTTCAATGTCAACCCCTGTTCATGAGCCGTCTTGGCAATCTTTGCCGCATTTTCATACCCGATCTCCGGAGAAAGGGCAGTAACGAGCATCAGGGATTTTTCCACCAATTCCCCGATACGGTTCTTATCAGGATAAAGTCCTTTCAGAGCATATTCCGTAAAGTTGTGAACAGAATCGGAAAGGAGCCGCGCCTGGGTGAGAAGGTCAAAGATCATTACAGGCTTATATACATTCAATTCAAAATTCCCCTGGGAGGCGGCAAATCCGATAGCAGCATCCAGCCCCATGACCTGTACACACACCATGGTGAGAGCCTCACACTGGGTGGGATTGACTTTTCCGGGCATGATGGAAGAACCCGGCTCATTGGCAGGCAGTACCAGTTCCCCGTAACCGCAGCGGGGCCCGGAGGCAAGGAAACGGATATCATTGGCGATCTTCATCAAAGCACAGGCAAGATTCCGCATTGCTCCGGACATGGCGGCAACAGCATCATGACCGGCAAGAAGAGCAAATTTATTTTTTCCGGAAATAAAGGGTACTCCGGTAAGTTCTGCGATCTTTTCCGCAGCCCGTTCAGCAAAACCTTTGGGAGCATTCAGTCCCGTTCCCACAGCTGTTCCGCCAAGAGCCAATTCATAAAGTTCAGGCAGAGCATTTTCAATACGGGCAACAGCATATTTCACCTGTGCCGCATATCCGGAAAATTCCTGTCCCAGAGAAAGAGGAACAGCATCCTGAAGGTGGGTACGCCCGATCTTGACGATATCATCATATTCCGCCGCCTTATCCTCCAGAACTTTATACAGATCTTTCAAAACCGGCAGCAGTTTTTCCTTTACCATTACCGCTCCGGCAATATGCATGGCGGCAGGGAAAGTATCATTGGAGGACTGGGACATATTCACATGGTCATTGGGGTGGACTTTTTCCCCGCATTTACCGGAGGCAATGGCGGCAAGCACCTCATTCATATTCATATTGGATTGTGTTCCGCTTCCGGTCATCCAGACTTTCAGAGGAAAATTGTCATCATACTTTCCGGCCAGGACTTCATCTGCGGCAAAGGAGATACCGTCACAGAACTCTTTTTTCAGACGTCCGGCTTCACAGTTGGCGATGGCGGAAGCCTTTTTAATGACTGCCAGAGCCTTGATGACTTCCATAGGAATATTATCAAGACCGATATTGAAATAATAAGTGGAACGCTGGGTCTGGGCTCCCCACAATTTATCGGCGGGGACTTTGATCTCCCCCATACTGTCATGTTCGATACGGAATTTTTCTTCACTCATACTGCTACCTCATACCGTTACATTTTATTATTCAGCCTATTCAATAAAGATCACAAAATCTTAAATTGCAATACAAATACACAAAAAAACTTCTGCACAGAAAATTCCGGAAAAGAACTTTACAGATAAGGATTCCCGGCATAGCGGGGTACGGAGAAGAAGAAGCACACGCACATCCTGCTGTGCAAAAATGGTGCCGAAGATGGGACTTGAACCCATACGCTTTAAGGGCGGCAGATTTTGAGTCTGCTGCGTCTGCCATTCCGCCACTTCGGCAACAAAGTTTCTATCTCTTTAATATACTTGATTCTGTATATATTTCAAGTATTTTTTCAAAAAAACAGAAAAAAAATTATTTTCCGGTCATTTTTCATACTGCTGAAAAAGCTGCTAAAGTTTCCCTCAGAAAGGAAAGAAATCCCCATATTTTCTTTACCGTTTTACCAAAAAAGCAAAAATTTCACAAACATATTTATACAATTATTATAAAAGCCGGATAAAGCCGCAGTAAAAAAGCAAAAAAACATAAATTCATACAGAAAAACACAGATATTTATTTGATTATTTTCTGGATCAATGTATTTTATTATATTATTTAAAAGTCTATTTCAATATGTTTATATTATATATTTTATAAACATACAGGAATAGAATTAAAAAAATTATCCCGGAAACAGAAAAAAATGCTGCAGATCTATTTGACGCAGGGGGCAGTTTAACAACAAAAAAAAGGAGATAAAATATGTTTGGTTGTCACAACTGCCCTCATTTACCCAGAAAAGGTCATGCGTTTGAAAAATCCCATTGTGCAGTCTGCCGGGCGGCGCAGGATCCCACGCCCCATTCCCGTTACGAAGATGATCCTGCAACATTCAGCGGCACGGCAGTCATGCACCCCGCCTACGAGGATAATAACGAAAATGATAAATTTGCTGCATTCAGAGATGAACTTTTTTCCGCCCTTGCCCAGAGCATCCATTTACTTGCCTCCATGCAGAAAAAGTATCCGGAGACCTATAAATTTGTGGATGCGAAAATGCGGGATCCCTACTTATCCTACAGCGAACTTGCCAGCAGATTTTCCTGCCGGAAACAGAATGTGATGTACCATTTGCGGAAAGCAGTCAGTATGTGTCCGGAACTTGCGGCGGCCCTGATCGTGGATACCCGTTTCAGCAGAGGTCAGCAATCTTTCCCCCACAGAAAGAAATAATGAACAGATTTTCAGGAAGGAACTTTGATTCTTCCGATATTTTCTCCGCAGCGGATAAGGGTTTCGTAACCGTTACGGGTATTTTCCAGTAAATCAGCATCCCATTGCATTCTGTCATTATCAAAAATCAGGATGACGGTGGAACCGCCGAACTTGAAATACCCTTTTTCCTCCTGCTTGGCATACATATTGCCTTCAGCGGTCTGGATAATGGAACCCACACCGAATGCCCCCACTTCCAGATAAAGGAATTTACCGAAAGTATTGGAGGATAATTGTGTGATATGGCGGGTATTTTCCACATAGAGATCCGGGCGTTTGAGCAGGGCAACCGGATTGACTGAGTGATATTTTCCGGCAAAAACATAAGTCGGGGCATCCTGTTTACACTCACAGGGAAAATGAAAACGGTGATAATCCACAGGTGCAAGGCGGAATACGGCAACGGCACAGGAGGAAAAGGAAAGTTTACCGCAACAGAGCTCCTCCAGAGTTTTTTGAGCGCCTTTTACCGGAACGGGATCATTTTTTTTCATATTTTCATATACAAAGACTCTTCCGTCAGCAGGGGAAGAGAGGATTTCCGGCGAGGGATCGAACGGTCTTGCGCCCTTTTTCAGATGTCTGGTAAAAAAATCATTGAAAGAAGCATATTCCTCCGGGGGAAACTCTGCTTCGGAACTGTTGCACCCTTCCAGGACTGCCAGTTTGGCGATATTCTTTTTAGACCGGGGGGAATCGTAATACCCCCCCATAAGATCTGAAAGGCGTGAGGAATTGAAAAGGATACCCCAGAGGGATTTTCCCAGTAAAGTATTGTAAACGAAACGCAAAGCCTTATCGCCGAAAACGGTTTCCTTCTGAACTTTTGCCGCTTTCCGGTCAAAGATCATGATATCATCTGTCTTTGTATTACTTTTCAAATTGTTCACCCATTTCTCTTTACAAAGCATTCTCCACAGCATAATATAGCATACATTTCCCGTAACGCAAACAGGGAAAGAAAAAAGAAGTAAGATTCCTGCCTTTGAACTGGATTCATTTTTCCGCCTTATTTCATTCCTTCAGATATAAAAATTCCGTAGGAATAAGCGATCCGCTCCCGGCGGAACCGTCAAATCATCTCTGCTGCTCAAAAAAAGGATGATAAGGATTCTGCTGGTAAGCAGTATTCATGCAATATCCTGTCTGGGCATCGCAGACAGCACAACAGGAAGGCATATTTTTCATTGTCAGCATGGCTTTACGGAATTTTTTCGCCTGCGGAGAAGAATAGATCTCAAAAACCGTATTCTCTTTTGCGTTCCCCATGATCAAAGGTTTGCAATCCGGCGAATCCATATTGGCGGAACAGCAGAATGTCACCCTTCCGGCGTAATCCACATAATAATGGAGCATAGGTACATAACAGGGAACATCCCTTCTGACCTTCTTTCCGGCACATCCGGCAAAATTGTGACCGGTAAGACAAAAATCCGAGACTCTTACAATAAGAAGCAAATTTTCTTTCCGGGTCTGCCATATTTCCATAACCGGGTCAAAAGTAAATTCACAACCGGAAAGGCGTTTTTCAAATGCCGCAAATTTCTGTTTACGTTCACATTCTGACAAATGGAACTCATTGCTGTTCAAGTGGAGCGTGACCATCATGTGATCCACTCCGGACTCTGCAAGCATATCCAGAATATCCTGATTGAGAAAATCCCCGTTGGAATTGATCAGAAGGCGCGCCCCGGGACAATACAGCTTCAACATTTTTATCCTTTTCTGAAGCAGCGGAATATCTGCAAGAGGCTCATTGAAGCCGTTGAACTCAATAAATGCGTTATAAGAGATCTCTGCAAGTTCTTTCAAACACTTCTCATAAAGCTCCTCCGGCATGGGGGAATGTTCTTTCCGGCAGGGCAATTTATGATTAGCACAATATACGCAACTTCTGTTGCAGTAGCGGTCGATTTCCAGATGAACGATCTTTACATAACGGGAAAAAAGTTCCCCCGGATCGTTTTCCCCCTCCATAACCCCGGGATGATCAGCCCATTTTTTATATTTTGCGATCCCTTTGCGGCGGATCAGACTGCAGTGTAGCTGACGCAGCCGGAGCCGGATAAATGAAGGAATGAGATCTTTCCAATTCTGATACATATCTATAGCTTTCCGGTTCAAAATGATTAAATATACTTGCGGGAACCCATTCCCTGCCCCGCACTGTCCCCGTAATATACCATTGCTTATCTGTTTTTCAAGCGAAATATATTTCCCACCGTCAAAAACTTGCCTGTTATTGCTTCCCCCCAACCTCAAGATCCTGCCTGATCCTATCATAAACCATTGAAACAGTAAGCTGTTTCAGGCAGAAGTAAGGAATCTCTCCTTTATCACAGTTTTCCAGACAGCGTCTGCATGATGTTTCCGCATGGATAAATATGGCACGCATATACAATGGATTCGGGCCGTACGCCCCCAGATGCCAGTTTCCGCCGGTACAGTAAGTTTTTGTATTTACGAGAGGCGCAATATGATAAGGGCCGGTATCATTGGTAATAAGGAATCGGGCATTTTCAATGATGGAAAAAAGTTCTTCAAGGGAAGTCCTGCCGCAAAGATCAATGATTTTTTCTTTATTGCAACTTAATTGCAGAACTTTCTCAATGACCGGTATATCTTTTTTACTGCCAATAAAAACAGGCGTCAGACCGGGATGATCTGTCAGAATCTGATCTGTCAGCAAAGCAAAATTTTCAGGCTGCCACTGACGGATGGCAGAAGAGGAGCCAGGCGCAACAAGAAAATAGGGAAACTCCAATCCGGGAAATGATGGAAACGGCTTCAAACAATCTATATTCCCCAACCTGACAACAAATTCTTTTTTCATCGCGCAACGGGCAAGGGCTATCTCATTGTGCAGTAAGGTACTGTTTACATCATAAAACACGATTTCCGTATATTTTCCATTGAAAAATTTTGTTCTGTATTTTCCGATGTTTGCGGGTACCTGCCAACCATTCATCGTTTCCAGAGCATATCTTTCCCGGCTTTCCGGCAGAAGTGCCATATAATCATGCTCCCCGGAACGCCCCAGTGCATGAAAAAGAATAACCTTTTCCGCAGAATATTTTGTGATAAGCCGGTAACTTTTCATCCGCCGCAGAAAACCGGAAAACGCATTGGATGGTAAAGAAACAATATGATCGGAAAAGGAAAATTTTTTACAGAAATCCACCATGGCAGAGGAAACAACGGTGGTCACAGTCTTATTTTCTGAATGAACAAGTGCGGCGATCTGTTCAAATACCGGCAGGGAAATCAGAAAATCCCCCAGATTATCATTACGGATCAGCAAAACTCCTGTTTTGACTTTTCTGAAATGAAATGTCAAAATCTTCATTATATAATACTTCACAGATTGAAACAGATAAAAAAGAATATCAGAAAAAATATCGTTGCGCATTTTTATTTTGTATTTATTGTTTTTCTGAACTTTTTCAGGGGGAAATATACCTTCAAAAGTGTAAAGACGACCCGCAAATGCGTTTGGAAATTATCAAAACGCAGAAGAGAGATATTGACAAGACTTTTCCCTGCTTCACTCAATAAAGCATGGAAAAAGGTTTTTGTAAATGCGTTGCGCTGATCCAGGATCTCACTGATAAAACGCATGGCGATCAAATGGGAATCCGGCAGTGACGTTTTTTTCCGGTCTTCCACATCGTGATAATAGATACTTTCCGGAACAAAGGCAAGTGACCAATTGTTATATGTCATACGGTTGAAAAGTTCATTATCTTCATAATATGCCGGATAAAAAAGCGGACAGAAAGAGCCGCACTCTTTTATTGCGGCAACAGGCATAAACAATGCTGAAGCACAGATAAAATCTGTCTTGTAAAATTTCTTCAAAATATTTTTATCATATAGATCCGTTACAAAATTCCTGAACTCATGTCCGGCAAGATTGGAACAGGAGTTTTTGGCAAATCCCAGATCAAGTTTTCCGGCAAAAGTTTTCGGAAGAGGAGATAAAAGCAGTTTTTCCTGACTGCTTTCTGCCGCATCCCGTAATTTTTCTATGGTATCTTTTTCGATATAAGTATCCATATTCAAAAGGAAAAGATAATCTGCCCCGTGTTCCATTGCATAGGCGATCCCTGCATTGTTTCCTGCGGCAAATCCCAGATTATGTTTTTGCGGAAGAAAATGGATCTTTCCCTCATATTCTTTGAGAAGCATGACAGAATCATCCTTTGAAGCATTTTCCACCACAACAACTTCCACAGCAATACTTGAAGTCAATACCGAATCAAGGCACTTTTTTATATATTTACCGCTGTTGAAAGAAAGGATGATGACAAAAATCTTCATTTTCCAAGTACCTTTTTGACCCTCTTTTTCAGTTGACGGTACTGTTCTCTCATCTTCAATGCCTTTCGGTATAAAGAAAGGATGTGACGGTTCCCCACGATTCGCAAATAGATCCAGAGAAGGATCACATGAAATTTTCTTCTTTCACACATCAATTCCCAGCCGTTTGCAGTAAGAAAACAGAATGCCTCATTCATAATTTTCAGATTTTCAGTATTTTTGGATATGGCAACCATATTATTGCCCGCTTCTTTGCCGTATTCCGGCAAGGAACCGTAAAATTCGCTTCTGCCTTCCGGGTTGGGTGGTATAAGTGTGGGAATCCCGATTTTTTGCAGCTGATACGAAAAAGACATATCTTCCGCCGCACGTTTCAAAGAACTGACCTCCACAGGAGCCTTGAAAAGTTCCTCCAGATATTCTCTTTTGAAAAACCAGGCGTGTCCGGCAAAGTCCACTTCCACTGTCTTATGCAAATGAGCATCCTCCGGCCAGCCGATCCGGTAGTATTTCCCAATCGGGTAACTTTCTGTGTCTCTTGCAACAATTCCCAATGCCCCATACAAAGCAGTTTTTTTCATCATTTCAGCATGACAATTTTCCAGAAAACGTCTGCCGGGAACAGCATCATCATCAAATACACAAACATAAGGTGAAGAGGCAAAATCTCTTGCAAAACGGAATCTTTCCCATACTCCGCAATTTTCCTTTCTGATTGCTATTTTATGAAAACGGCTTCTCAAGTGTTCCGGGATCTCCACAACAGTACCATCGGCAGTACCATCCTGAATCAGTAAAATCTCTTTGGGTTTCAATGACTGTTTTTCCAGAGCATTCAACTGTTTTTCCAGCATCTCCGGCCGCTTGTAGAGAGTAAGCACAATACTTACATCCACATTGAAGGCAGGATCATTATGCAATACACAATTTCTTTCCGCATACACCGTTCCGGGGATCATATAGGGACGGGTGACCACCTCTCTGTAAAAACCGTCAAGAGAAGAACCGAAATCAATATAACAGTTATCCGGATTATTTTTAAACAACGCCGCAATAACAGGTTCAGAAAGAGGTCCAGCCGAAACCGCATACAGAAGATTTTTTTCCTTTCCGTAATCTTTTTTGATCTGTTCAATAAGTTCTTCCGCTCCGTTTTCCCAGAATTCCACACAGCCGTCGGGGATCTCATAGTGTTTGATAATATCTAGATTCCCGATCTTTTTTCCCCTTGCCCGGTAATTGGCAATGAGAATGGTCTTTCTTTTTATGGTGGGGAACAATTCTTTGAAAGGAGGATAATTTTTATTCACAAAAATATTGGCAAAGGTAAAATTTTCCGACGGGATGTGACTTCTGTACCAGTAATAGGACTCCCTGTCACAGCAGGGACAGGAGATACCGTACCAGACTTTCGGATCAACAAGTAACAAACTGTCAAGCAGAGCTTTTCCCAGAGATGTCAGTTCCGGCGGAGAACTCCAGCCTTCCTGTGCAGAAACAGAACGCCCGGACATAAGCATACATTCCCCGTCCCCAAGCCGCATAAGAGTAAAATTTTCCCCGGCATTGATCTTATCACGGAAAAATATAAAATCCTCTGTCAGATATTTCTGTTTCATTTCTGCTCCAATGTATAAAAATCTATCAATTTTTTCACAATTCTTTCCGCTGCCTTACCGTCACCGTAAGGATTCTCCCTTACGATTTTTTCTCCGCTGCCATCTAAAAATTTTCCGGCAAGAAGACAGATCTTCCCGCAATCAGCACCGGCAAGGAAAGCACACCCTTTTTCAATTCCTTCCTGCCGTTCCGTTTTCTCCCGCAAAACGATTACAGGCGTACCGAATGCGGGAGCTTCCTCCTGTATTCCGCCGCTGTCCGTAAGGATGAGAACAGATTTTTTCATAAGAAAACACAAAACAGGATAATCCAGTGGCGGCAGAAGAAAAATATTGGAAAAGAAGGATAATTTCCCGGTCACTTTTTCCTTTACTGCCGGATTGGGATGCACCGGAAGAATAAACACATGTTCCGGATATTTTTCTGCTAACCGGATGACCGCCTTCAAAATATTTTCCAATCTTTCCCCGTGATTTTCTCTCCGGTGAACGGTAACAAGTACCATTTTCTTCTCTCCGGAGATCCCGTGATCTTTTTGCAGACTCCTTTCCGCTTCTGCATATTTTTCCGGTGAAAGAGAATAAAGGGCATCAATGACAGTATTGCCTGTTACAACAATATTTTCCCTGATAATATTTTCCCGCAGCAAATTTTTTTCCGCTTCAGAAGTGGAAGCAAAATGAAGTACGGCAATCCGGGTAAGCATCTGCCGCAATCCCTCCTCCGGCCAGGGTTCCGCAAGAGAAGAAGAACGCAAACCCGCCTCCACATGAAATACCGGTATTTTTCCATAGAATCCAGCCAATGCGCCGCAGAAAGCACTCATGGTATCGCCCTGAACGATGATCCCGTCAAAGTTTTCTTCCGCAAGCAGAGAAGAAAATTTTTCCAGTAATCTTGCCTGCAACCCGGGTAAAGTCTGGGAGCAGGTCATCACATCCAGATCATAATCCGATCTCAAATCAAAAAAGGAAAGGGTCTTTTCCGCCATTTCCCGCTGCTGACCCGTATTGCAGATATAGAGTTCAAACGCAGGAGACTCTTTCAATTTCCGGCACACGGGAGCCAGTTTGATGGCTTCCGGTCTCGTACCGAATACAACAAGGATCTTTATTTTTTTATGATTTTCTGCACTCATCTCTTATACATCCTTTTCAATGCGATACGGTAAAGGCGGGGGAAGAGAAGGCCGCAGCAGAAGATGAAGGAACGGGAATGGTTCGCCGCTCTCCATGGAGAAATCTTTTTGCGGTACTCTCCCGCTTTTTCCAGTAACAATGCGCTGTAGGAAGAAAAATCGTCATCCTTTCCGTCAAGGATCAATAAATTATACACCCCCATCATGGCAAAAAACGCTTTCTCATAGATCAGAGATTCCAATGTGGAATACTTTTCCAGCAATACCGGCAGAAGAAGATCATACGCTTTCACCTGATCCATTTTCGCCTCCGTAAAACGGCTCCTTGTCACACTTTCATTATGCTGTCTGTAAAAATATAAACTCTCATCCGTTACCGCAAGCAAGCCCGCCCCTGCACACAACTGTGGAATAAATACGATATCTTCATAAAACATCCCTTCCGGATAACGCCCTGTCTTACGCAGGAAATCCATACGGAAAAGTTTATTGCAGGAAAATGCCCCGAATCCCGGATCCGTAAGAAATCTCTTTGTGGCTTCTTTTCCGTCAATAAGTTCCATTATTCTATCCCTGCCGGAAACAAACTCCTTTTCCACCTGAAGATTACATACCGCTATCTGGATATTTTCCATCTCCATCATATCATGCAATCTCATAAACATTTCCGGATGTGCCGCATCATCCCCGTCCACAAAACCAATGAACCTTCCCCGGGCGGCCTCAATACCGTGATTGCGTCTTGCCCCCTGTCCTTTACGGTCATCAAAATGGATAAAACGGATCCTCTCATCTTTTGCAGCATGTTTTTTACAGATCTCCGCTGTGGAATCAGTAGAACCGTCATCCAGCACAATGATCTCCAACTTACGATAGGATTGCTGTTCAAGAGAAATAAGGCACTCATCCAGATATTTTTCCCCGTTATATACCGAAACAACGATACTTATAAGATCATCCGATACATTTTTCTCTCCATGAAGCTGTCCTGTAAGAGATTCTGCGATCCTCTCCGGGGAGATATACATGCGTTCATTTCTGCTGCAATTCAGAGTTGGTCCCCCGCAGCAGAAGTGTTCCCCTCTGCCGGGGGCATAAGGACATTTTGTACGGAAAAAATGGGAATCCTCCCCCAACGCTCCGCAGAATTCCGGATTGGTCTGACAGAAAAAGGAAAAAACTTTCACCCCGAATGCCGCCGCAAGATGAATGACGCCCGAATCGTTGCCGATCACAGCATCGCAATGGGGCAATAAGGAAATCGTATCGGAAAGTTCATCACACAAGATCACCGCATCTTTTATCCCGTCTGCCGCTTTCAAACATAACTCTTTTTCATTGCCCGCTCCTGAAAAAATGATCCTGTACCCTTTTTCCGCAAGCAGTCCGCCAAGTTTACGGAAATGGTCTGTATGCCATCTTTTTGCCTCCCAGCCGGCTCCGGGAACAAGCATAATGAGTTTTTCATCCTCTTTCAAAGATAATTTCTGTAAGATCGCCTCTTTCCCGTACCGGGGACAGGGCGGAACAAGTTTCAATTCGGAAGACTCCTCCAAAGAAAAAAACTGCATCACGATAGACCGGGGACGGTAGGCAAGATGCACTCCGGGGATCAGGGATTGTTTTGCACAGAATGAATAGAATGGATAAAACTCGTCTGCAATATCCAATCCCACAGAATATGCCCCCGACCGCAAGGCAAACAAGGCAGAATACCGGTTGCATACAAGGTCGATGATAAGATCCGGCTTCACCTCTTTACGGATCTTCCTGCTTTCTGCAAAAATCCCGGAAAAGGAAACATTTTCCCTCATTCTGTCACTGACCACCGACCGGATCACCTTCTGGTTTTCCTCCGGAATAAGTCCATGACACAATTCACGGATAAAAGGACGCCCGCCAATATACAATTCAGCATCCGGATAGGCTTTTTTCAGAAGAGAAATGGTCTGGACTGCCCAGAAGGTATCTCCCAGATAACCGGAAGCAAGAATAAAGATACGTTTGGGTTCACGCACTTTTTTTCTCTTATGAAAAAGACTGACCAGCATTGCAAAGCAGATCAGCAGAAATTTCATACACTGTTTCATAATTTTTCCGGAGTATCCTTATTTTAAAAATAACTTTCAAAGTAAGTTAGCACTTTTTCTGCGATATGCAAATAAAAAGAGGATTTATTTACAGGATTTTCCTGAATAATATACAGCTATCCCATAATTTTGTAAAAATGGCATATTTTTACAAAATTATGTGCGTAAAGAAATCTGCTTTTAAAAAAGTGATTTTGTCAGATTTTTTCAAAAATACTTCTTTATCCTGTTTTGGGCAACCTTCAGGAGAGAGACAAACGCATTTTGCTTTTTTCTCTCCCCTCTCCCCCTCACTTTTTCCTTTTGTGCAGTCAAACTCTTTCGTAATGCGGCAGTTTCTTTTTCCATATATATGCGCCTGCGTTCATTCGGGCAAAAAACGCCCTCATTCTCTCGCACCTTAATGCTCGCTTCTGGCTCATACGCTCACAATTCCTTGTGAGCGTCCGCAAGGCGATTGCCCTGCGGTTCATTCGCACATCCACTGCGCGCTGGTTGGCAACCGCCTCGCCTGGCAACCGAACATTTCTCTTTTTTTCCATGATTTTATGGGATAGCTGTGTTGAAAAGTGGAAATTTCACCGTATATTACAAGCGGAAAGAAAGATCAAAGGGAAAGGAAACTCCATGCCGGAAAAACTGCCGGAGGAAAAAAGAATCATCGAAACAAAGATCCTGCCGGAATTTGCCGGAAAAAGACTGGATCATTACCTTGCAGACCGTTTCACCTACCGCAGCCGGACTCAATGGCAGGAGGCAGTCAGCAGGGGGGAATTACTTGTAAATGGCAGGTTAGTACGCTCTTCGAGAGTTCTCCATGCAGGCGAGATCCTTGCTTTTGTTCCGGATGAAACAATACTGGAAGAACCGGAAGCGGATCTTACCTGTACCCTTCTTCTGGATGAAAAAGATTTTCTGGCAGTTTCCAAGTCCGGGAACCTTCCGGTACATCCGTCAGGGAGGTTTTTCAATCACACCCTGCTGAAAGTTGTAGAAAAAGATTTCGGAAAAGTATATCTTGTCAACCGTCTGGACAGGGAAACTTCCGGAGTGACTCTTTTTGCAAAAGATCCGCAAACAGCCAAAAAACTTTCCCTGCTGTTTGAAAAAAGACTGACGGAAAAAAAATATACAGCCATCGTTCACGGTTCATTTCCGGAAAAAGATCTTGTCCTTTCCGGCATACTTGTCCCGGATGAAAAAAGTCCCGTTCATAAAAAAAGAAGATTTATTCCCGATGAAAAATCCCTTGCATTGCTGCGGGAAAGTCCGGGATTTGATAAAAAACGCTCTTTCCGCAAAAGTCCGGCGGAAGGGGAATATTGCCTTACAAAATTCCACCTTGTGAAAAGTGATGGCAAAATGAGTATCGTAGAGGTAAGTCCGGAAACAGGAAGACTTCATCAGATCCGTGCCGTATTGTGTTCTCTGGGCTACCCGCTTGCCGGGGATAAATTATACGGACTTGACGATACATTTTTCCTGAAATATACAGAAGGAACACTTTCAGAAGAGGATAAAAAACGTCTGCTTCTCCCCAGGCAGGCACTTCATGCGTCGGAATTAAGTTTCCTTTTTCCGGGGGAAAAGGAGAAGATCACAGTAAAAGCTCCGCTTCCGGCGGATCTTTCAGGTTTGTATAACGGAATAATGAGTGCTATATTATAGGAAAGAAAATTTCTGAAAAAACTGAAATCGGGGTATTGTATTTATGAAAACAAAAAGATTTTTCCGGGCCGTACTCACGGTATGTGCGTTCACCCTTCTCTACCTTCTTTCCGGCTGTGTTTCCGCTGAAGCGGAACGCAATCTTGCCAATTTTGCAAAACTCCGCAAGGGAATGGATAAGAAGCAGGTACTTGCCATTATGGGCGAACCGGTCAAAGGGGAAGCATATTGCAGTGACGATGTGTGGTACTATTTCACCCGCTCCCGCTGGATGGACGGACTTATCACAAGAGATGAGTGTACACCCGTAGCGTTCGACTATTTCGGAAAGGTCATCGGCTGGGGGCCGGACTACAATACCGGGGTCTATGATTACCGTACCGAAAAAGAATAAGATTTTGCCACTTTTCCTGCCTGTTCATGTCTGAAGAATTTGCAAAAACAATCAGGATCTCCTTTGTTTCCGGAACCCTTGTAATTGTTCCGGAAGGCGGAAAGCTGCCCAAAGTCCTTTCCGGACTTGCCGCATGGGATGACAGAGTTTCCGCATACAGGGCGGCGGCAAATGATTATGCAGCAATATTACGGATCTGCGGAGCATGTGATATTGAAGTAAAAGATTCGGCAAGGGATTATAAAATTCTGGATGATCTCATTCTCCACTCCCCTCATACCCCCCGCGCCCATCAGCAGAAGGCATTGGAAAGCTGGAAAAAAAACAAGGGTCGGGGCATTGTGGCAATGCCTACAGGTTCCGGAAAGACTTTTCTGGCTGCTCTTGCCATGGCAAGTATCAAAAGATCCACCCTTGTGGTCGTCCCCACCATTGATCTTCTTCTGCAATGGGAAAAGAACCTGCGGGAGTTTTTCCATACGGAAATCGGTATGCTGGGAGGAGGCAGCCACGATATAAAGGATATAACGGTCTCCACATACGATTCTGCGGTTCTCAATATGGAGTTTATGGGAAACAGATTCGGACTTGCCATATATGATGAGTGTCACCATCTTCCCGGGGAAGTGAACAGGAAAAGTGCCTCCATGTGTCTTGCCCCCTACCGGCTTGGCTTGAGCGCCACTCCGGAACGGGAGGACGGCGGCTTTGAGATCATGGAAAAACTGCTTGGTCCATTGGTCTGCCGTATCCATATCCATGAACTGGAAGGAAGTGTGCTTTCCCCTTATATCACAAGGCGTATTCCGGTGATTCTCTCGGCGGAGGAACAGGAAAGATATACAGAAGCAAGACAGAAATATATTTCCTTTGTCCGCCGTCATAATATCGACTTTTCCATGAAGGATTCCTGGAGTTCCTTCATCATTCTTGCCGCCCGCGCTCCCGGCGGACGGGAGGCTCTGAAAGGGTATCTGGAACAGCGCAGTATCGCCAGATACGGAAAAAGCAAACTGGAAGCCGTCTGGAAGATCCTGCGGAACAATCCCGGGGAAAGGATCATTGTTTTTACGGCAGACAATGATGCGGCATACGCCATGGGGGAGTGTTTCTGCCTTCCGGTGATCACCCACAGAACGAAGGCGGCGGAAAGAAAGGAATTTCTGGAAAAATTCCGCAATGGGGAATATCCGGTACTGCTTACAAGCAAAGTCCTCAATGAAGGAGTGGATGTGCCGGAAGCAAGTATCGGTATCGTCGTTTCCGGAAGCGGAAGCACCCGGGAACATGTACAGAGGCTGGGGCGTATTTTACGGGCAAAAGAGGGCAAACAGGCAATTTTATATGAACTTGTCAGTGACGGAACCAGTGAGATGAGTGTAAGTTTCCGCCGCCGTCAGCACCGTGCTTACGGCAATTATCAATATAACGAAGCTCCGGTAAAGGAATTACCGGAAGAAGAGTCTTCCGGGGAGAACTGCTGATATGCTTACCAAAGATCTTCTCCGTTACCATATCACCGGCAAAAGGATCAAACCGGATCTTATTGATGTGAAAGACAGTCGTCTCCTGTATTTTGCAGAGCGGCTCATCACCCTGTATGAAGAAAGTATCTCTTTACGCAGGAAAGAACTGGAAGAACTTCTGAAAGCGGAGATCAACAGCAAAAGGGATCAGAAACTGGCAAAAGGGATCGTGAAAGTCCTGGATGACAGAAGTGAATATTCTCTTGCCGGGGAAACCCCTTTTCCCGTTTTACGGGAAAAACTTTTTGCATTGTCTGCTGAAATGATCCGTAATGGAAAACTGCCGGAGAATATGGAGAAGTTCCGGACGGAAAGTCTGGCGGAAGTTCTTGCCGTATTTCCCCGGGGGGAGGTCTACGGGGATCTCCCGGAAAATGAGTGTCTTTTACGGGTACGGAAAACCTTTCCGGAAGAGTTGCTGGAAAGATACAATATGGAATTGGTTCGTTCCCTGCTTTTATACAGTTCCCGTATGGAGATAACAGCGGGTGGCGGGGAGGTGCAGGAATTGCGCAGAGTTTTCAAGTATCTGAAATTCTTCCGGCTGCTTTGCAGAGCTTCATCCCTTCCGGGAAAAAAGAAAAAAGATGAGGAAAAATTTTCTTTTGTGATCGATGGACCTGCCTCCATTCTGGACAATTCCGTAAAATATGGTTTGCTTCTGGCAAGTTTTTTCCCTGCGGTATGCCGGTTGCCGGAGTGGGAAATGAGTTCAGAGATCACTCTGGCGGAGGGAAAAAGCCATCTGCTGAAAATCGATCACACAAGTGGTCTCAAATGTCATTTTGAAAATATAGGGGCATATATTCCTGAAGAGATCCGGCTTTTTGCTGAATATTTCCGGGAGAAATCACCTTTCTGGCATCTTACGGAAAGAAGCGCATTCCGTAAATTGCCCGGAGGGGAAAATATCTTTGCGGACTTTACCTTTGAACACTCTGTTACCGGGCGTACATTTGATCTTGAGCTCTTTCATCTCTGGCATAAGAACCGTATTGAAGAACGGTTGAAAAGCATGGAAAAAGGGGATTTGAAAGACTATCTGCTTGCTGTGGAAAAAGGGTGTATAAAAAAAGATCCGGAACTTACGCAAAAACTGGCAGACTCGCCTTCCGTATTACTTTTTTCCAATTTTCCCGGCGTGGAAAATGTGTGTAAATTTCTGGATAAAGCCTCTGTGGATAAACTGCCGGAACAGAAAAAGAAAAAACGCAAAAAATAATTTTACAGCGTAAAAATATATTTTATGATGTAAAATACCCATTCAGCTGAAAAATATTCTTTTTTTTCTGTACGGATCCTTTCTCCGTAAAAAAATTTTTTCTGAAAATATTCTTTTTTTTCCCCGGCTTTTTTGCAAGCAAACCATTCCGGATGTAAACTAAATCCTACCGGAACGCGGCAACGGTCTTTTTCTGCCGCACAATAAAAATCAAAGGGGGATAAAGATGAAAAAAATCCAGAATCTCAAAACTCTCGCGTCCGTACTTTTCACCGCCGTTGTCGCTTTCGGCTGTCAGGCACAGAATCCGCCGGCCAAGTCATCCGCTCCGGCTCCCGCTCCGGTTCCTGCTGCCATTGCCTCTGCACCGCAAACAACTGCCGCACAGTGTCCCTCCAATGCAGTCAATGCACCCAAAGGAGCTGTAAAGCAGGCGGTCACACCGCAGGGACAGGTGATCTACATCTTTGCAGTATGGGATGCGGAACCTGTATCAAAAACAGGTAAAGACAAATGTTGTGCCGCCACCCAGTGCTGGCAGACAAAGGATGGAAAAACCTATTGTGCCAAACCCCTGGCAATGTGTCCCGTCAAAGGCAACAGGTGTTCCGGCAAAGGTCACATGCAGACCGCAGATAAAAAAGTTGTCTGTCCCGACAATAATTGCGGCAATGCCATGATGCCCTGCCAGAAAAAATGGGCTGTCAAAGAGGTGAAGAAATGCCAACAGAACGGTTCTGCCAAATGCCCTGCCAATGAACATGTGAAAATGAAAGACGGCTCCAAAGGCTGCGCCCCCAAGGCAGATGCCAAAGCCAATAAACAGATCGCAGAAACAGGCGGCTTCCCTGTTCTTGCCGATGAAGTTGTGGAAGATGATACCTTCATCGTGACTGCCAACTGATAAACCATCTTCCTGACAGGCAAAGTTCAGGGAGAAAATGCGGACTGCCGTCAACTGTAAAAACGGTGCGGCAGTCCGTTGTTTTTTACAGCAGCAACATCAGGACAGGTACTTTCTTATTCTTTTGTTTCCGTATTTTTGCAGGAATGTGATTTTTCAGCATTTTTAATTTGTAATTTTCAGGAAAAAGGAATATATTAATGACTTTGTAAAAAATCTTACAATTAATCATAAGTAAACAAAAAGAGGACAGAAGATGAGTAAAAAATTGCGTGTAGCTATTATTGGTACCGGTACCCGCGGTACCGGATGTTTCGGTAAGATCCTTTCCGGCAGGGAAGATGTGGAGATCGCCGCATTGTGCGATCCCAACCCTGTGCGTATGCGGGGAGCTGCCAAGATCCTGGGGATCACTCCCAATTTCTATACCACCATGGAAGAGATGAGCCAAAAGGAAACTCTTGACGGGGTCATCATCACAAGTCCCGATGCCTTCCACCATGATTGTGCCATTGCTGCTCTGAATCTGGGCTGGAACGTCCTGATCGACAAACCCCTCGCCACCAATGTGAAAGATGGTAAAGAGATCATCGAACTTGCCAAAAAAGTGGGCAAAACTGTTATGATCGGCTTCAATCTGCGTCATCATGCCGTACTCAAACGCCTGAAAGAGATCATTGATGCAGGAACTCTGGGAAAAGTATTTCTTGCAGAAAACCGGGAATTTTACGGAGGCGGCCGTACCTATATGGCACGCTGGAACCGCCTTTTCTCCATGACCGGCGGACTCTGGATCCACAAGGCAAGCCATGACTTTGATATTTTCAACTGGCTCCTGGGCTTCCCCAAACCTGTCCGTATCGCCTCTTTTGCCGCTGTCAATGCTTTGAATCCTGAAGGGATCCCCTTTGAACTGGAAAACGGCATCCGGCCCGGACCCGACTGCAACAGCTGTCACTATAAAGACATCTGCAAAGACAAATGGCTCCTCAATGAAAGCGAACTGGAACAGTGGGGACCTGAAGCTGTAAAAGAAGACGGCTATGTGAAAAACCTCTGTATCTATACTTCCGAAAAAGACAACCATGACAATGGTCTCTGTATTCTGGAATACGAAAACAATGTGAAGGTAAGTCTTTTTGAAACCTTCGTGGGCAACAAGGGCGACCGCCGTTACACCATCAACGGTGATAAAGCCATTGCAGAAGCAAGTCTTACCGAACGCCGCATCACCATCACCCCCCGCTGGGGCGGTGAGATCACCACCATCGTTCTGCCCGCTGAAGAAGGCGGACACGGCGGAGCAGACCCCGAACTTGTGGATACATTCTGCAAGATCCTCCGCGGGGAAGCCTCCTCCACCTCCACCGCAGAACATGGTCTTCTTGCCACAGCACTGGGTCAGGCTGCGGAAATGAGCCGCCGCCAGAGCCGTATGGTCAATCTGGAAGAGATCCTCTGATCTTCTGATTTGAGAGAGATCCGACCGGGGAAAAGAAATTGCTTTTACAAGGATTTCTTTTCCCTGTTTTTTATACGGAAAAGCGTGGCAGAAAATGAATAACGGAAACATCGTTCTTGTGAAACCGGAAGAAAAATACCTTCTCTCGTATCTTACAGTCTGTAAAGAGAGTTTCCATTCTGTCCACAATACCTATTTGCTCCATGATCCGGATAAATTTGAAGAGTGGAGAAAAACGATTTTCCACCGTTATGCCATGAATGAAGCAGGCGAATGTCTTCCGGAAAATTATCTTC
Source organism: Victivallales bacterium (assembly GCA_045612485.1). Lineage (GTDB taxonomy): Bacteria > Verrucomicrobiota > Lentisphaeria > Victivallales > UBA1829 > RGIG5327. The sequence continues at coordinate 22,455 of JAZKZE010000179.1, forward strand.
CTTCCGTTACCTTCTGGGCATTATACGGGCAAAGGGTTGCCGGAGTAGTCAATATCCGTAAAGGATTGAATGAAGCTCTTACTGATTATGGCGGGAACGCCGGCTTCATGTTAAGTACCTCTTTCCGCGGAAAAAAATTAAGTATTCCCCTGATTGCCCGAACTCTTGAAAAGGCAGGGCAACTGGGAATAACTCCGGTCCTTATGACCTGTATTGATGAAAATATCCCCTCATTATCCGCATTGAAAAAGTTTCCGGCATTCAAGGTGGAAAAGGCTGAAACCATTGCTGATGGAAAATATTGTGCCATTCACCGTTTCTGGTTCTGAAAAGTAAGAATTTTTTTACAGTTCATATTGTAATTTTTCCACAATAAGAGTATATTTCCTGTTAAAATTTTTACAGGAGTATGACCAATGAAAAAGATCCTTGTTCTTGAGGGCAATCCGGCTTTCCAGAAGACACTTGCTTTTCAGAATTTTCAATACGGAGAGGTAAACCGGGCTTCTTCCCTGCGAGTCTATACGGGAGGCAAAGGGACGAATTTCTGCCGGGCATGCAGGATCTTCGGCAGGGCGGACTGCGAATTGCTGCACTTTACCGGCGGGGAAAACGGGAGAAAAGTTGATGTAATGCTTGCGGAAGAAGGCATAAAAACTTTTTCCGTAAAGACGGAAAAAGAAACAAGATGCTGTGTCACCTGTCTCAATAAAGCTGACGGCAGTATGACAGAACTTATTGAACCATCTTTCCCGCTTACAGAAAAAGATCAGAAAGAATTTCTCCATCTTCTGGAAAAGCATCTTCCGGAAAGTGCCTGTGCCGCCATTACCGGAAGTCTGCCGGATGGTACAGACAGAGAATTTTACACGCAATGGGCTGAAAAGGTCCTTGCTTACGGCAAACTGCTTTTTATTGATGCAGTAAAGGGAATAGAAAATACACTTTTTCTTCCCGGGAAAAAAGTTTTGAAGATCAATAAAGAGGAACTATTTTTCCTTTCCGGTGAAAAAAATCTGAAACAGGGCATGGAAAGAATGTTTGAAAAATACATTCTGGAAGTGCTTGCTGTCACCGACGGGGCTGCCAATGCTTTTCTTGCGACAAAGCAGGGGGTGCGGAAAAAATATATCCTCCCGGTTCCGGGAAAGGTCATAAGTCCCCTGGGATGCGGCGATACGGCTTCCAGCGTTTTTACCTCTCTTCTTCTGGAAGGGACATTGCCGGAAGAAGCCTTCAAAACAGCATTGGCGGCGGCAAGTGCAAATTGCCTGAGTGCCGATGCGGCAAGTTTTGATACAGAAGATATGGAAAATATCCTGAAACAGATAAAAATGGAAGATGATCGGTAAAGATCCTGAAGGGAAAAACTATGCTGAAATGGATGCGTGTTAAAAATCTTGCACTTGTGTCCCTTGCGGAAATGGAATTTGGAAGTTCCTTCAATGTGGTGACAGGGGAGACCGGTGCGGGAAAATCTGTTATTATGAGCGGAGTAGGTCTGCTTCTTGGTGCAAGGGCGGATAAATCAGCCATCCGTATCGGGGAAGAACGGTGCGAAGTAAGCGGGGAATTTTTTCTTGATCCGGCAACAGCGGAAGCATTGAAAGATCTTCTGGAAGAAGCGTGTATCCCTCTTTCTGAAGAAAATTCTCTTATTGTACGCAGGGTCATTACCCCTTCCAGTTCAAGAAATATCGTTAATGATGCCCCGGTGGCATTACAGACTTTGCGTAAAATAGGCAATCATCTTGTGGATACCCATTCCGCCCACGAAAGCCGTTACCTTTTTGATCCGGCGGTACAGAAAAATGTTCTGGACAGATTTGGACACCACAGGGAAGCTCTTGAGGATGTTGCCTCTGCATGGGACGAACTTTCCTCCATCCGGGAGGAGATGCTTCTTTTCAACTCCCGTCTGCCTTCCGCCGAAGAACATTTCCGGTTGAAACGGGATGCGGAAGAGATCCGCAATGCCGCTGTAAGAAGCGGGGAGGATGAGGAATTAGAGGAGAAACACCTTCTTGCCTCCAATGCGAAAAGTATCATTGAAAATGCGTTATACTGTGCCAACTCTCTTTCCGAATGTGATGACAGTATCGCCGACCGTCTGGGACAAATCAGAAGGACTCTTTCCGATCTGGAAAAATTTGATCCTGTTCAGGGGGGAAAATTCCTTTCCGCCATTGAAGAGATATCTTCCCTTGTAAATGATCTTTCTTCCGATCTTTCCGCCCATGCTGACAATGTGGATATGGATGAGGGGGAATTCCGTGCCATGGAAGAACGCATGAATGTGCTTCAGACATTGAAACGCAGATACGGCCCCTCTCTGGATGATGTCCTTGCCCATTATGAAGCGATCAGCAGTAAGATCGATGCTTATGAAAACGCTGAGGAAAAAAGAAAGAAATTCCTTCAGAAGGAAAAAGAAACAGAAGAGCTGCTGAAAGAAAAATGTGCAGTTCTTACAATGGCAAGAAAGAAAGCTGCTTCCGGGATCGCTGAAGCTGTCACAGAAGAATTGAAAAAACTTGGTTTCCTGCGTTCCGCCTTTGCGGTGGAAGTTGTTCCCTCTTCCCCTTCTGCGGATGGGGCGGATAAAATAGAATTTCTTTTCAGTGCCAATCCGGGAGTACCTCCCATGCCTTTAAAAGATGTGGCAAGCAGCGGGGAAACAAGCAGAGTCATGCTTGCGGTAAAAACCGTTCTTGCAGATGCGGATAATATCCCCATCCTGATTTTTGATGAGATCGATGCCAATATCGGAGGCGAAACAGCAATATGTGTGGGTAGAGAGATCGGACTGTTGGCAAAGAAGAAACAGATTTTATGTATCTCCCATCTTCCCCAGGTTGCCTCCTTTGCCGGAACCCACTTTATGGTCGCCAAACATTCCGACGGGGAAAAGACCTCTTCCCAGGTGACAAAACTGGACAGGGAAGCAAGGGCAAAAGAGATCTGCCGTATGCTTGGCGGCGGAAAAGAAGCCCTTAAACACGCTTCCGCCATGCTGGATATGAATAAAGAATGATCAATTACTTTCAAGGAGAAAAAATGGATTACGCAAATCTTTCAAAGGATGAATTTTTACGTCTTGCCGCTCCGGAAGAACCGGAAGGTTTTGTTTCCTTCTGGCAGGAAACCTATGCCCTCGCCACAGCACAAATTCCCACATGGCATATTGAACGGGAGATCTGGTCGCCGGAAGAAAATACCCGCACCTACCTTATCCGGGCGAAAACCTGGGATAATTGTGAGATCGCCATGTGGATCTCCCGCCCGGAAAAATCCAAAGGCGGACTTCTTGTCGGTCAGGGGTATGGTCAGCCTTCCACTCCCGGTTACTATACTTCCATGACCGTATGTTTTCCCTGCGTCCGTGGATTGGGGCAATCCCAGTGCAGGAATATTCCCTGGGGAGTAAGCAAACATGTTATACACGGGATCTCCTCAAAGGAAACCTATATCCTCCGGGGCGTGATAAGCGATTTGTGGACAGCAGCAACGGTTATGACGGAAATGTTCCCGGATACAGCAGAAAATCTCTGTTATTCCGGCGGCAGTATGGGCGGTGGAATGGGGGCATTGATGCTCCCCTGGGATAAAAGATTCCGTGCGGCATATTTGCTTGTACCTACATTCGGCGGCAATCATGTGCGTCTGCTTGTCCCCAGCACAGGTTCCGGGGAAGCGGTACGTCTTTATGTGCAGGAACACCCGGAGGCAATGAACGTTCTTTCCTTCTTTGATGCGGCAATTTCTGCAAAATATATCTCCATACCCACGATCGTCTGTCCTGCGCTGGATGATAAATGTGTTGCTCCCGCAGGACAGTTCTGTGTGGCAAACAGTATTCCGGAAAAATACAAAATGTTGTATATTCTGGATAAAGGTCATGCCGCCGCAACCGACCGGGATAAAGAACTTATGGAAGAAGTGGAAGAAAAGAAAAAGACACTTTTTTACAATGAAATCTGATTTTTTTACACAGCTGTCCCATAAAATCATGGAAAAAAGAGAAAAGTACGGTTGCCAGGCGAGGCGGTTGCCGCCGAGCGCGCAGTGGATGTGCGAATGAACCGCAGGGCAATCGCCTTGCGGACGCTCACAAGGAATTGTGAGCGTATGAGCCAGCAGCGAGCACTAAGCCGCGAGAGAATGAGGGCG
>JAZKZE010000180.1:0-4145 GCA_045612485.1 Victivallales bacterium
GAGGTAACTGACACGCTATTCATTTCCCTATCCGGGTGCGCCGGAAGGTTTTTATATATTTCGCTCTCTGGGGAGCATAAGCCCATTTTCAGGTCGTCAATAATGACGCTCAAAGTATAAAACAGAAAGGGCATAAAATGCTTATTAAAAAATTTACATTGATAGAATTACTCGTGAGTGTTGCTTGTAAAATCAGAGTTTTGCCGTTGTATTTCCTCAAAAAAAACAATAAAGGCTACACCACCTTACGCCCGCAAGGGCGCACTTCACACTTGCCGGAGGCAAGCTCTTCACTCCTTCACATCTTCACTCGATCGGCGTTTACGCTGATCGAACTATTGGTCGTTATAGCCATTATAGCCATTCTTGCAGGAATGTTGCTTCCTGCATTGTCCGCAGCAAGAGAAAAAGGCCGCAGTTCCAGCTGTGTCAATATTCTCAAACAGTATGCTCTGGCAAATATCATGTATTCAGATACATATAAAGTCCTTTGTCCGGTGGCAAATGGATCCGTATTTTTCTATGGTTCCCGTGAAGGTGCTATGATGACAGGATTTTCCTATAACTTGACAAAAGGGGGATTCCTGCATGAATTTATGGGAAAAAGTGCAAAAGGTATGCTTTGTCCCACATTCGGAGCATCTGCCGGAATAAGTGATCCTGCGAAAGCCTCCGGCGTAGGGGGGATCGGCTACAACCGCCTGACCTGGAGCAATACCATCGGGGAAGATGATCTTTCCATCAGCAACGGGCTGACCGTTCCCGGCAGGATCAAACGCTCCACGGAAATCGTGATGTTCGGTGATGCCGGTATGTCCATGATGGGGAAAGTTACCGGTACAGGTTATCTTGTTCCCAATGGAGTCGGGATGATGGCACCCGGCCCGGGAAGTGCCCATTTCCGTCATGGCAATGCTGCCAACTTTACCTATGTTGACGGTCATGTAGCTTCACAGAGAATGCTTGGCGGTTCAAAAGCAGATAAACTTGGTCACTTTGAACCTTCCTACCGTTATTTCTGGGCTGACTGGACAGAAAGCAATCCTGTTCCGCCCGCGGCAAACGAATAATAAAAAGGAGTAAAAGATGAAAAAAGTATCATTCATATTTTCACTGTTCATATTTGCCGGGATTTTCCTTCTTTCCGGATGCAGTCTTAAAAATTCCCCATTGGAAAAAACGGACAGTTCAACGACACAAAAAGCACTCCGGACAGCGGAAAAAACTCTGGAATCTGCAAAAAACAAAAATCCCCGGGCTTTTGCAAAAAATGCCTATCAATTCAGGAAAAACCGCAGTTCCCATTATGAGTCTTATCAGCTTCTGCAAAATGTATCTGTCCCGGAAAAAGCAAAATGGACAGTCCGGAAAGATAAACAAAACGGCACGATCAATGTAAGTTGTCCTCTTAACAGAAAATGCCGTCTTGTTATTGTTCTCAAACCGGAAAAGGATCAAACTTTAAGGTTTGCCTACGCCTGTACTTTGAACTCATAAAAAGAAAAATACTCTGCCGGAATCCTTCCGGCAGGGCAAGTGTGTCAAAATGAGTGTTTATATTATTACTGTTCTTATTCTTGCCTGTTATCAAAGCTTTTGCAAGTTATCACTGCTTTCGTGGCGTTGGATACTACTTGTGGCGTTGCTTTGCGGATGTTTGCCTTTCTGTTTTGAAGAACGCATTGCAAAATCCAGTATGCTGGAATTGAATCAGGTTCTTACTGATTCCGGAGTTTTGAATAATTGGTGTGCAATTATCGTTATTCAGGAATTGATAACACTGATTGCCGGATTTTCACTGCTGGCAGACCGGGCGGAAGATTCTCTTTCTGCAAAAAACATCATCCGGAAATATTTGAAGAAACTGAAATATGTGATATTTCTGCCTTCAATATTACTGCCGGCCGGAATTCTTTATTTTCAGATGTATTTGTTCAATCACTATCCGCAAAAAGATTTTCGTGCATTGACATACCTGACAGTATTGTGTGTTCTTTCCGCATTAACAGTAGTTTCTTTTGGCACAAAACTGCTTTACCGGAAGATGGAAGGACGCATATTAACGGTACTTCATGCGGAATATATTCTTTTGCTTCCGGCAATTTTTCTGCCGGTTGCCGCACACGCAAAATTGATACCATCCAATGAAGTGTTTGATTTACGCAATCCCCGGTTGCTGATTTCAGGATTTGCAGCAATTATTATTATATTTACGGCGATTTTTTATATAGCAAAAAAAAGAAAGAAAGGAAAAACTTATGTCAACTGTAACACAAATTCTTAACTGGATTTCGACAAGTCTGCTTCTGCCGGTCATTGTGCTGCTTCTGGCGGCATTGGGGGCAGCCTTGATCTCGCTTGGTGGATTCTGTGCAACATACCTTACTCTGCTTCAGGAAAAGAAAAAGCGGAATGCATTGTTAAAAAAAATCCGCAGTTCTTCTGATTTCAAGGAACAGGACATTGAAAATAACGGAGTTTTTGCAGACCACATCAAAAAACTGTTTTCTTTCGGATTCGATGAGCTTGAATGTGAAAAATACATCTCGGAAGTCGAGCAGGAGTACGAAAGAGAACTGGAACGCAGCCGCTTCCTTACCAAAACTGCCCCGATGCTTGGGTTGATGGGGACACTCATTCCAATGGGACCGGCACTTGCCGGACTTGCTTCCGGCGATATTGCCAATATGGCATACAATATGCAAATCGCCTTTGCCACGACGGTTGTCGGCTGTACCGTTGCCGGAATTGCACTGTTGATTTATTCCGTAAAAAAGCACTGGTATATTGAAGAAATCACCAACTTGCGCTACGTGCTTGATCGCAAACTTGCCGGGAGATAACAATGAAACAACGTTATCGTTATAAAGCTTTTTCTGATTCGGAAGAGATTGATCCAATGGGCAGTCTGGTCAATCTCTTCGATGTAGCTATGGTTTTTGCCGTGGCATTGATGGTGGCTTTTGTTATCCAAAGCCGGATGACAGAGTTCCTGACTGCCGAAGATGCCACCTTTGTAAAAAATGCCGGTAAGGAAAATATGGAAATCATTGTAAAAAAAGACAATAAAATCACCCGTTACAAATCGGAAAAAAGCTCAGGATCCGGCAAGGGACGCCGTGTCGGAATAGCATATCAGCTTGAAAACGGTGAGGTGATTTATGTTCCGGAGGAAACAAAATGAAAATATGGAACAAATGTAAAAAGTATATTGTTGCCGCACTGGCAGTTATACTTGTTGTATCAGCGTTGGTATGGGGATATATCCGTTATGCTTCACCGTCAAAAATCTATCTGGTAAATTATCCGGAATACATACTTGCGCCTCTGCTTGATCAAGATCTCAATTCATTTCTGGATATACAGCACATTAAATGGACGGAAAACAGCGGAGAAGAATTGCGCGATGCCGATTGTGTGATTTTCTTTGGTATGGGTCTGCATTTCACAGATAAACAACAGAAGTTGCTTGCCGAATTGAAATGTCCTGTCTATACCACATCTTCCACCCGGAAAGAAACCGCCCTTGCTCAAATAACTCCGGAACAGAAAAGCACTCTTGAAAATTATCTGCGTTACGGCGGCAAAGAAAATTTCAGGAATATGCTTGACTACATCCGTTATGAATTGGATGGGAAACGGATTTGGGCCCCTGAACCGCAGCCGCCCAAGCCCGTAGAACGCAAGCCGTTTTTTCATATCAGCGATAATGATAAATTCAAAACTGTTGAAGAGTATCTGACTTTTTATAAATCGAGAAGATTTTATAAAGAAAACAGCCCCATGGTCTGTATTTTGGGTGGTAACGGCGGCGGCAGTCTGGGAGAATTAATCAAAGCTCTTGAACAGAAAAATTGCAATGTTATTGCCGTTTCCGGCTTATGGCCCGGCAAAAAAATTATGACAATGATCAATCCTGATCTTGTTATATATCAGCCGCATGGCAGATTGGGGGATGAAGCTATTGAGTTTCTGAAAGAAAAAAATATTCCGCTTTTCTGCCCGATCAAGGTCAATCAGAATTATGAAGAATATCTGAAAGATCAACGTGGCATGACCGGCGGAATGCTCAGTCAAAGCATAACTATGCCGGAATTGGATGGTGGAACAACTCCCTTTGTGCTGTCAGCTCTTTATCGGAATGA
>JAZKZE010000181.1:0-15610 GCA_045612485.1 Victivallales bacterium
GTGATCCTTGATAATATCGGCAATTTCTATTCCGTACAGAGATACTCTATGGAAGTGGATGCGGATCAGGTGGGAACATTCCAGCTTGCCGCAGGAGCCTCTGCCTTCAATGACAGAATTACTCTCTATGTGGAAGATGGAGTGGATTGCGGTTCACTTGCGGTTGGAGAATCCCTGGATTACAACGGTAAGAAGTACACTCTTTCCAACGATGCCGGAATATTGGCATTGAAGATCTCTTAAAAAGAGAATTTCAACGTATAAAACAACGGACCTGCCGTCAAGTAGAAGTTCAGACGGCAGGTCCGTTTTCTTTCCATATAAAAAGAACTTGCCGCCGGAATCATCCGCTTTGACGGCAAGTTTTTTATTCAGTATATCGCGGAATATGTCTTAAAGGAAAGCTCCTTCTTTTTTCAATGCTGCCCGTACTTCTTTTCCGTCAAGTGCCGCCGGGGAAACATTTTTCTTTACACACATGGCCGCCGCCATACCCGCCGCCTGACCCAGAGAACATACAGAGGGCATGATCCTTGCACTGCTGTGCAGCGCATGGTCAAGGGAAATAGCTCGGCATCCCATAAGAAGATTTTCCGATTTCTGCGGAACAAGTGTGCCGTAACGGATCTCGTACCACTCATGCTTTTCCAGATAATTCATCACTGTACCGCCGCCGGAGGGATTGTGAATATCAATGGGATAATTCACTCTGGCAATGGCATCCTCATATTTCGCCCGGTTGAAAAAGTCTTCACTTGTCTGATAAACCAATCCCCGGATGCGTCTTGTTTCCCGGATTCCCACATGATGAGCAAGAGACTGCAAGCGGGCATTTTCAAATCCGGGTACATTTTCCCGCAGGAACTTAATGAATTTGCGTACCTCTTTCCTTCCTTCGATCTCCGCTTCGGAAAGCTCCAGGCCGTTGGTCCCGTTCTTTTTGATGACCCTTGTGGTATTGAAATGGATGCTGTCATTATGCAATGTGCCGAAAGCAAGGATATTATGCCGCAGACAATCAATTTTGCCCTCTTCCTTGCCTTTTTGATAGATCTCTCCAATGGTTTTCCAATCCGGTTTTCTGGAAGAGTCGATGTGATCCAGTTTGAAACAGGTGGTCATGGGCTGACAGAACCCTTCCTCATTCCCCATTTCCACATCGCATCCGGCAAGGGCGGCAAGGTCGCCGTCACCTGTGGCATCAATAAAGATCTTCGCTCTTATGGCACAAAGTCCTGATTTGGAATGAAAAATTGCTTCCGTAATTTTGCCGTTTTCTTTCCTGATGTCAAAAAGAGTATGGTGATATAATATCTTTGCTCCCGCTTCCAGAAGCAGATCTTCCATGGCAAGCATGGCAATATCCTTGCTTAAATAGGGTGCTCTGTCTTCCGGGTTGAAGGGGTGAGCCTCTTTTTCCGCATCGGAAAAATAATCCCACATTCTTTTTCTCCATGCTGTAAAAACCGGTCTGTCCATGCTCTCTTTCAAAGCATGATTGGGCATAAAGGGGGTGACTTCCCCGTAACTTGCCATACCGCCCAAAGCTCCGTACCGTTCCGCTACAAGAACCTTTACTCCCTGTTTTGCCGCCATGACACCTGCTCCAAAACCTCCGGGACCGCCGCCAATGACAAGGACATCCGTTTCTGCAACAAGGGGAATATCATTCTGAAAAGAATAAGAAATTTTTTCTTCCACCATGAGAATACTCCTTCAACAATATTAACTATACTTGAAATACTTGATTTGACCTCATAATATAATAGCATAAAAATATTTTTTTTCAAGATAAGGATATGGTATCTTTCCTCTTTTCCGGCAGGCGGGAAAGTAAATAAAGTCTTTTCTGTACCTTCCTGCAAAAAAAATAAAAAAAATTAGGCATCCCTAATTGAAAAATCACTTCCTCCAATGTATATTAATAGTGTAATGAAAAATAAGGTACTCCGGCTGTGCCTTTTTTCTGAATGTGAAATTAGTTGTGTCTAATAATGAAAATAAGGATAAATATATAAAGGAAAGGACTGACAGGATGCAAATCAATAACATTTTCTGCTGTCCGGACGGGGAAAAAAATACCCGTTTGCAGCGTAAGATCCGGACCGGGGAGATGACTCTTGCTGAATTGCCTGTAGGGGCGGCGGCAACCATCGTCAAAATTTTACCGGAATCCAGAGGCAGAAAAAAATTCGCAGATGTGGGGATCGTTCCCGGAACAGAACTTGTCCTGGAAGCCCGGGCTCCTTTCGGGGGGCTTCTGCGGGTGAAGATCCTGGAAACCAGTATGGCTCTGCATAAAAGCGATGCCCGGGATATTGTACTGAGAGAACGTTAAAAGAGGATGGAAAGTAAGAATGAAAAAGAAATTCAAGGTAGCTCTTACCGGTAATCCCAACTGCGGTAAGACCTGTATTTTCAATGCTCTTACCGGTGCCAGACAGCATGTGGGCAATTATCCCGGTGTCACTGTGGAAAGCAAAAGCGGAACTTTTACGCTCAATGATATGGAAATAGAACTGATCGACCTGCCCGGTGTCTATTCTCTTTCCTCCTCCTCTCCGGAAGAAGAGGTCGCCTTTGAAGAACTGACCACCAAGGGGATCGACCTGATCATCAACGTAATAGATTCCACCATCCCCCAGCGCAGTCTTTATCTTACCACACAGCTTGCAGAACTGCATATCCCCATGCTTCTTGCATTCAATATGAGCGATGATGCAAAGAAGAAAGGGTTTGAATTCAATATTTCCAAGCTGGAAAAATACTTCGGTTCCCCTATCGTTCAGACGGTGGGAAGCAGCTCCCATGGAGTCCGTCCTCTTATGCGGCGTCTGGCAAGGACTCTTACGGAACTGGAGGATCACGGCGTGCCCATGCTCACTTACGGGCAGGATATTGATGATGCCATCAATGCTGTTGCTGAAAAGATCGATCTTCTCCAGCTGAAAAAATATGAACATATCCCCTCCCGTTTTTTTGCCATAAAACTCTTGGAACGTGATAGCTGTGTGATGAATCTGAAAGAATTTACCACCGTAAAAGATGAAGTGGAAAAAGAGATCAAACATCTCTGGAGCAAGCACGCAATCAATGCAGATACCTTTATGGCAGACCGCCGTTATGCCATGCTTGCCGGTGCCTGCCGGGATACTATTACTTTTACCCATGAAAAACGCCGGGAGATCTCCGACAAGATCGATATCGTTCTCACTAACAGATATCTGGGACTTCCTGTTTTTCTTGTCATCATGTATTTTACATTCTGGTTCACCTTCACTCTCGCTGATCCTCTCATGGGATATATTGAAGCCTTTTTCGGTTTTCTTTCCGGCAGCATAGAAGATCTGTGGGCTCCGGATAAACTGCCGGTTCTGCGTTCTCTTGTTACGGACGGGATCATTGGAGGTGTGGGGGGAGTCATCGTATTCCTTCCCAATATCCTTTTCCTTTTCTTTGCCATTGCCATTCTGGAGGATTCCGGTTATATGTCCCGGGCGGCATTCATCATGGATGGGATCATGCGGAGATTCGGGCTTCAGGGAAGATCCTTTGTCCCCCTGGTGCTGGGATTCGGCTGTACGGTTCCCGCCATTATGGCAACGCGTACCATTGAATCGGAACGGGACAGAAATGTTACCATTGCCGTATTGCCCTTTATGAGCTGCGGGGCAAGACTTCCCATCTATGCCCTTATTATTCCTGCATTTTTCTCTGTAAAATATCAGGCTACTGTTATGTGGATCGTTTATCTTATCGGCGTCCTGGTAGCTCTTATCGGGGCAAGATTGCTGAAATCCACCCTTTTCAAAGGGGATGGGGAAGTATATCTTATGGAACTGCCCCCATACAGACTGCCTACTTTGAAAAGTCTGATGCTCCACATGTGGGACAGAGGGAGGATGTATCTGCAAAAGGCGGCTACCATCATTCTGGCAACAAGTGTTGTTCTTTATATCTGCAATACCTATCCGCAGAAAAAAGAGTTTTCCAGAGATTATGACAGGGAGATAGCCAAAATAGAAAAGTCTTCGGAAGTTCCATCTTCTTATATTTCTGCTATTGAAGTACACAGTGTATTCAGTAAAAAGTTTGTAAAATCTCTTAAAAAAGAGAACCGTCTTTCTTCTGAAATGCTTGAAGAAATCAATACTCTTATCAAAGAGAAGAAATTTTCCCCCACTCCGGAAGGAAAAAAGATCATGGAAATGAGTGCTGCTGCCAATGACGCGATCGGTAAACTGGAAAATGAAAAAATGGCGGAAAAAATGGAATACACTATTTCCGGAAGACTGGGAAAAGCTTTGGAAAAAATATTCCGTCCCATGGGATTTGACTGGAAAGTAAGTACAGCTACCATCGGGGCTCTGGCTGCAAAAGAGGTATTTGTTTCCCAGCTGGGCATCCTTTATGCCGAAGGGGAGGCGGATGAAGAGAATATACCTTTACGCAAACATTTGCAGGAAAATTATACCCCGCTTCAGGGATTCTGTATGATGCTTTTTGCTCTTCTTTCCATCCCCTGTCTTGCCACTCTCGCCATTATGAAAAAGGAAACAAATTCCTGGAAGATGCCCATTTATGCGGCGATCGGATTTTTCCTTCTGGCATATATCAGTACGACGATCGTATTCCAGCTGGGAACACTTCTCAGGATCGGTACAAAGTTTGTCGGATTCTGATACGGAAGGTAAATATTCTTTTCTCTCCTGTATATTCATGCAGGGGAGTTTTTTTTGTCCCGGAGAGGTTCAATAAATAAAAAATCTCCGGAAGGATTTCCTTTCCGGAGATTTTCTGCTTTCAAACAGGTGTGATTTTTACATCACAAAGCCGCCGTCCACATTCATCACCTGACCGGTGATGTAATCGGATTCGCTCTGGCAGAAGAAGAATACGCCATTGGCAACATCTTCAGGTCTGCCTGCACGTTTCAGGGGGATGAACTGCAAAAATGCATCTCTTGCCGCCTGGGGAAGTGCATCGGTCATGGGGGTGGAAATGTACCCGGGAGCGATGGCGTTGCAGGTGATATTGCGGGAGGCAAATTCTTTTGCAACAGTCTTGGTGAGTGCGATAACTCCGCCCTTGGAGGCAGAATAGTTTGCCTGACCGGCATTACCGATTCTTCCCACAACAGAGGAGATATTCACGATCTTGCCGTATTTAGCACGCATCATCACTTTGGTGGCAGCTTTTGTAAAGTTGAACACACCCTTCAGGTTGACGGCAATAACAGCATCCCATTCATCTTCCGTCATGCGCATCATAAGATTGTCTTTGGTGATACCGGCATTATTTACCAGAATATCCAGTCTGCCGTATTTGTCCATAACAGCCTTTACTGCCGCTTCAGCATCTTCCATTTTGGCAACGTTTGCCTGAAGAGCCATGGCTTCATACCCTTTTTCACGGAATTCAGCAGCACCCTGTTCTGCAACGTCCAGCATTACGTCCACCATGACGATGATCGCACCTTCAGAAGCAAGTTTTTCGCTGATGGCTTTACCGATGCCTCTGGCACCGCCTGTTACGAGAGCAACGCGCCCTTCTACTCTTCCCATTTTTTCCTCCTTTGTTTCAGGTTGTATGGTTAAGAATTTCTTATTGTGATCTTTTCAGAGAGTGATCTTTGCCGGATCATCATAATTTGCCACATTGAAAACAGCCTTTGTGCTGTCGATCTTCTTTACAAGACCGGTGAGAACACTTCCGGGACCGAATTCAATAAAGGTATCTGCTCCCAGTGCGGAAAGGGCATTGACACATTCCACCCAACGGACGCTTCCTGCAACCTGTTTGATAAGATTGCTCTTGACATCCGCAGCATTTTCAGTAATTGTACCGGTATAGTTCTGGGCAACAGGATAGATGATCTCATTGGCAGGAGCTTCTTCCATAAAGGGGATAAGTTTGTTCCCGGCATCTGCCATAAGCGGGGAGTGATAGGCTCCGGCAACCGTAAGAGGCATGACTTTTCTTACGCCGGCAACCCCTTTGAGTGTGGCAGAAGCAGCAGCAACACCTTCCACAGAACCGCTGATGACCACCTGGAAGGGACTGTTGTAATTGGCTACCCCGATACCGTTTTCATTGCAGATACGGGCAATTTCCCCTTCCGCACCGCTTCCTGTTGTGATGATCGCCGCCATCGTTCCTTTGGTGGTACGGGTGGCTTCATCCATAAGTTCCGCACGTTTTGCAACAAGACGCAGCGCATCTTCAAATTTGAAAAATCCGGAACAGCAGAGGGCGGAATATTCCCCCAGACTCAAACCGGCTGTTCCCACAGGAACGATTTTATCTCCAAACTGTTCCCTGAATGCGGCAAGACATGCCATGCTTGTTACAAAGATCGCCACCTGGCAATAGCGGCTTTCCGTTAATTTTTCGGCAGGACCTTCAAAGCAGATCTCTGATACTTTCCAGTTCAGAACTTCATCTGCCTTTTCATAAACGCTTCTTCCGGCAGGACTTTTTTCAAAAATGTCCTTTCCCATGCCCACACTCTGGGCACCCTGACCGGAAAAGATAAATGCTGCTTTCATTGTTTTCTCCTTTTTTGAGGAAAACAGAAATCTTTCTCTGGAAGAAATTTGTATTCCTCTTGTGTTGTTATATTGTTTATGGAAAATATGTTCCTGTTCATTTTATGGTTTCCTCCCGGTTTCTGACTGTTCTGCCGGGTCTGCGTATATATACTCTTTTCCTCTGAAAATAATCATTTTCCGGCATATCCTGCACTCTGTGATAGGTGTTCCGTACCGGGGAAGCCGGTGGTCTGCCTGTACCGGAAGAATGGCTGTAATTGTAACGCCGCTCGATGGGCCGGGGCTTTTTCTTCTGCTGCTGAACGGAAGGCAATTCCTCCTGTATATCCTCTATCTGTTTCCGCAGTTCACCGGAGACCATTTCCGGCGGAAGATGAATAAGCTCCTGCTTCAGAAGTTTGAGAGAGTTTTCATTATTTACCCATGCCGGAAAGTTTGTTTTCAGTATCTTCAGCAGCAGTTTCTCTTCCCTGCTGGTTGCATAAGGTTCTGCCTGTTCATAGGCATGGATCTTCAGCAGGAAGGGGAAACAGTATTTCTGCATATTTTCATTCTTTTCCGAAATATGGATGGCAAGAAGGGCAAGGTTGCGCCGTCCCAGATCCTGAAGTGTACAGACTTTTGCCTCCGGGGATTTTTCCAGACGGAATGTTACTTTATTGTTTTTTATCCGCCAGATGATCCCGGGCTTCTTTTCAAGAGTAAGCTTAAAATTTCTGTATTTTTCACCGGAAGAACCCAGATAAAAATAGAGCGCATCCGCAAGGTGTTCCGTTTCAGCAAGAAGAGAAAGCATATCATTGCATTTTCTTCGGATCTTTTTTGCGGTTTTCTGATCCACAGAGGGCAGCATTGCCGGCGGGGAAAATGTATATTTTTCCATCCTTTCCCTTTCGGTAAGTGCCTGTTCAATGGCAAAGGAACTGTTCATGAAGTATTTGCAATGAGCTGTAATAAGATCCGCATATATCTTCCGGTATTCTGCAACAGACAGATTTTCCCTGTTGCTGTGAGTGGTTTTCTCCTCCTGAGCTGTTTCCGCTTTCATGTTATTATTTTTCACAACTTCAGCAGAAATATTTTTTCCTTCTTTTTCTACTTCCTGTACCATTCTTTGCTCAATTACCGGAGCAGTTTTTTCTGCTGCTTTTTCTGCCTCAAGTTTTCTTTCCGCATCATAATCTGCATAACATTTATCAATCATTTTTCTGATGTTGTCAATAGATGACCTGTGGCGTTTCAGTAAAAGACTGGCGGGATAGGTCTGTTCCACTTTTTGCAGTTCAGAATCCAATTTTTCCAGATGCTGATACAATAAGACCCGGTTCTGCATAAGAAGATCATGCGGCTTCTTTTTCAACTTGCACAGTTTCTGACCGGGGAAAAAACGGATCTCCGCTTTCCGCAGAAAGTAAAGCAGACGTGTGCGGTCCTGTATATACTGACGGAATAACGGAGTCTGCAATATGAGTTTTTCCGGATTCTGCGGGCGTCTTTCTTTCTGTATTTTTGCGGACGACGCCTGTAATTTTTCCATCTCTCCGCTATTGGCGGAGACCCCTTTGGGCTGTACAGGAGCCTTTTGCGGTTTTTCTGTTCCGGCGGATAGTATTTTTGTTTTTACCGGTTTGGTACTTGCTGCATAATATGGTTTTTCTGTTTTATTTTCCCCTTTGAAAAAGTGTGTAAGTGCGGCACATACGCCACCGGAAAAAATAAGAATGGCAATATACAGAAAATATTTACGCAGCCTTTCCTCTGAAAAAAAACTTTTTTCCGGTGATACCGGAGTCAGGGGAGTGCCTTTCACTGGAGAAATCTCCGATAAAGTCTTTTTCAGAATACCGGAAGGCGGTTGTTGTGAATGGAAGTTCCCCGTATTTTTTGTAAGAAGCAACTGGGCAATTTTCTCTGATTCTGCCAGATACTCCTCCCAGGAACCGATACTGTCCGGCAGATTTGTTACACACATCCTGCGGATCAAATGCAGAAACTCCTGCGGAAGGAGCTTCTGTTGCTGAATTTCTTCCTGCGACATAAAAAATCTGTTCAGAAGGAGGGCTCCCTTGATCTTCTCTACCGGGACATCTTTAAAGGGAATACATTTTGTTGTCATCCTGTAAAGGATCACCCCCAGCGCATAAATGTCACTCCGGAATGAAAGATTGCCTCCGGCAGCATGTTCCGGGGAGAGACAGGAAATATTGTCACCGTATGAATCTGCAAAAAGAGATCTGGACTGTACCGTATGCCAGAAATCTGTAAGGATCGTATCGCCTTCATCGGTGATCAGAATATTATCCGGATTGAGCATCCCGTGGAACGCCCCCTGTTTTTTCCATACAGAAAGCATCCCTTCGGCAATATCCCGCATAAGGGCAAGTGCCGTTTCCGGAGAATAGATCTTGCCTGTACCGAGAATTTCTGTAAGTTTCCTGCCGGAAAAGTACGGGTATATACAATAAAAGAGATCACCAGATCTTCCTGCATTGAGAACTGAAACAATATGGGGATGGCGGCTTTTTACAGAATTGCGGGCGTTTGCCAGAAATTCTGGAAGAAGCGTCTTCCCTTCCGGTCGGGAGGAATCCAGAACTTCCAATACCACCTGTCTGCCGATGGCACTTTGTTCTGCAAGATAGGCAATGACCGCATTTTTGCCGTAAAGCGGTTTGATAATACGGCAATCCCCGATACGGAAATCCTGCGGCAGAAGTTCTGTAATGAAACTGGTTCCCGCTTCATTTTTTCTGCATGTACCGCAATCCGGACACGAAACATCCCCGCCGGTCTCCTGACCGGAAGAAAAAATCTTGCCACATTTGCTGCAGAAAAAGAATATCATGTATATATGTTCCTGCTGTTGTCCGGCTCATCCCTGAAACGGTTACAGAACACCCTTGGTGGAGGGGATCCCGCTTTCTCTCGGATCGGATTCCACCGCACTGCGGACAGCTCTGGCAAAACCTTTGAACACGGCTTCAAAAATGTGATGCACTTCCCCGCCGGCAAGCAGTTTGATGTGCAGGTTTAATCCGGCTGCTGCACAAAGTCCGCGGAAAAATTCCTGGAAGAGAGCTGTATCCAGATCTTTGATGTAGGGAACAGGAGCTTTTACATCCCAGGCAAGATACGGTCTGCCGGAAAAATCCAGTGCCGCCATAACAAGAGTTTCATCCATGGGAAGAAGACTGCTGCCGTAACGGTTGATGCCTTTTTTATCCCCCAGTGCTTTGGCAAGAACCTGGCCCATGACGATCCCCAGATCTTCCATCGTGTGATGGGCATCCACTTCCAGATCGCCGTCACAAACCGCTTCCAGGTCGATTTTGCTGTGTTTTGCAAAAAGAGTAAGCATGTGATCCATGAACCCGATTCCGGTGGAAACGGTACTTTCCCCTTTTCCATCCAGATCCAGACTCACTTTGATCCTGGTTTCCTTAGTAATGCGTTCAACGGATGCCTTTCTCATATTCTGCTCCTCATTTGGGTATTTTCAATAAGTAATAATATATTTTATAAATATATATTTTATTCTGTCTTTTGTCAAGCAATACCGGGGAATAATCGCAAAAAAAGTTATTGATGTGTGGATTTTTACGGGATATGGAGTTATATTACTGGAACAGCCGTTTGCCGGCAGTAAATCATAACGATGGGAAGGAATGGAAAATATGAATGTGAAAACAAGTGTTCTCTGTAAAAAAATGCTGTGCGGATTGAAGATCCTTTCTCTTGTATTTCTTGGACTTTTTCTTATGGGATCAGAAGGGACCGGCTGTCTCTTTCTGGATGATCCGGAGGCGTTTCTGGATGGGGAAAGCAGCAAGGAAGCAAAATATGTCGTAAGTGTGCATGAAGTTGTTAAATACCGCAGAGGCAGCGATTTTGAACAGGATGTGGATTCTTTTTTCGGCAAAAGCATCTGTGTGAACCGCAATTATTTTCTGCACTCCAAAGATATTATGGAAGTGGAAGCGGTAAGAAGAACGGATAATCCTGATTTTTACGATCTGCGTCTTACTCTTTCCCCGAGAGGAATGAAGTTGTGGAGTGCTTTTTCTGTGACTACAAGGGTCGATCGTAAAGAGATGGCGTTCCTGGTGGACGGAATGTACTACCGGTCCTTCAAACCTGCCATTTTGCTGGATCCGGAAGCTGCCACGGTCACCGTGGAAGGGCCCTTCGATCCCGCCACCGTTTCCGGTATTCTGAAATATGCCAGAACCAATTACAGAAAATGGAACGATAAATAAGAACTTTTTCTGTAACATAACGGCCCTGTCCTGTGAAAATGGAAAAAGTTTTTTCATATAACGGAACTTTTTCACGGTTTTCTGCCTTGAAAAAAGGAAAAAGAGATGTATATTGCAGGAAAACAGGTGGAAGTATATATACAAATATGTCTGAATGAAAGGAGACAATTCAAATGAAAGTTTTTTCACTTTTTGCCGGCATTCTTGCTTTGGGCCTTCTCTCCGGTTGCGCCTTCACTGAATTCAAAACAGAAAGACCTCCCGTAAAGGATGACCGGATCACTTTTGTGGAAAACGGGAATTTCGGCTTGAAACCCCTTGCCGTCGTTACAAAAACAGATGACGAAGGCTGTCTGAATGCTGATGTGACTTTTGAACTTGGCGGCAGTCCTTTCCTGACCTGGTATTTCTGCGGGGCTCCCATGCAGACTCTCGTTTACAGATTTGACTGGGTGGATGCCGGAGGAAATGTGCTTCAGGGTAAGGTCAGGAAAGTGGAACTTCTGCCCGGAAATATTCTTACAGTCGGATCTATTGCTCCTGATGAAAAGTATAAAAATTTCAAGTTTGAAGTTTCTTTCTGCGAAGAAAAATGTGATAAAAAGTGCGCAGAAAAATGCGGAAAGAAGGCAGAAGTAAAAGCTGCGAAAAAAGCTCCTGCCAAAAAAGTTGCAGTAAAGACTGCGAAAAAAGCTCCCGCCAAAAAAGCAGCAGTAAAGACCGCGAAAAAAACTCCTGCCAAAAAAGCAGCAGTAAAGACAGCAAAAAAAGTTCCCGCTACATCCGCTTCAGCCATGACCAAAAACGGCAAACTTGCGGAATCCATGGACTGATGGGGCTTTTGCCGTAACAGGGAGAAATTTGTCTTGATCTGAATGGATATTGGTGCTGTTCCTTTTCCGGATACAGCACCGATGTTATGGTCAGAGGCATGGAACAGTTGAAGTATCACTGAATAAAACATAATCAAATAAGAAAGGTAGTTATTATGTTGAAACTCGATTTTGAAAAATGCGGCGGACTCATTCCCGCTATCGCCCAGGATTACAAGACCAACGAAGTTCTTATGGTTGCTTACATCAATGAGGAATCCTGGAACGAAACCCTCAAGACCGGCCGTGCCACTTACTGGTCCCGCAGCCGTCAGAAACTCTGGAAAAAAGGGGAAGAATCCGGAAACGTTCAGGAAGTCAAAGAGATCCTCGTGGACTGTGATGAAGATACTGTGATCTTCAAAGTCAATCAGATCGGCGGAGCCGCCTGTCACGAAGGATATGCCTCCTGTTTCTTCCGCAGACTGGAAAAAAATGGTGAACTTACCGTGGTGGGGGAACGTATTTTCGATCCTTCCAAAGTCTATAAAAAGTAATTTTCAAACCCTTTACTGAAAATGTGTGATATATCTGCCCCGTTCAGAGCCGTTCTTCCTGAAGAGATCTTTACTGTCAGCAGTTGGGAGAAATGTACTTCTCTGGGGGCAGGGCTTTCGCCGGTGACCTTGCTGGAACCCCGTGATGAGGCTCAGCTTTTTCAATGCGTAAGTCTTGCCAGAAAATATAATCTGAAGATCTTTACCATCGGCGGAGGTTTCAATATTGCCGGAACAGATACTCTTCCGGAAAATATGATTTTTCTGCGTCTGCCCGGAGGCGGCGTGTTTGCCCGGTTGGAGATCCTGGAGAGAAATGAAGAATTCTGCCTGATCCGTTGCGGAGGAGCCAATTCTCTGCGTTCCCTTCTTACTTTCGCTTTGAAAGAAGGATATGGCGGTGCGTCCGGTCTTTCCGGTATTCCCGGGACACTGGGCGGGGCTGTTGCCATGAATGCGGGGGCTAACGGCGTATGTATATCACAGTTTATTGATTCAGTAAAAGTTCTGCCTCTCTGTCCCGGAGGGGAATATACTGTTCTCCGGCGGGAAGAAATTTCCTTTGCTTACCGTTCCGCCCCGGATATCCGGGATAATATGGTGGTGACGGAAGTTGTTTTACGTTTCCCGAAAGTTGATGTGAAAGCAGAACAGGAACTTTTTCATGCGGAAGCAGTACGCAGAAGCAATGCTCCTGCCGGACGCAGTGCCGGAAGTATTTTCCGCAATCCCCGCAAAGGGCCTCCAGCCGGAAAACTGCTGGATGACTGCTCCTGCAAAAACTGGGAGGAAGGGGCTTTTACTGTCAGCAGTACCCATGCCAACTGGATCGTCCGGAAAAAGGATCATGCAGGTAAAGCCTCTGAAAAAGATCTGCGTACACTCATAGGAAGAATGCAGAAAGCTGCTGCAGAAACATTTGATACAGCTCTTGTTCCGGAGATCCGCTTTGTCCGTCATGAGAATATGAATACGGATGAAAATAAAGCGGTGAAAGTCCTTGTGGTCAAGGGGGGGACAAGCAGTGAACGGGATGTTTCCCTTGAGTCCGGTGCCGCTGTTGCCAATGCATTGCGCGAAGCCTCTTACAATGTGAGAGAGTATGATATTAAAGATTTTGTCCTTACGGAAGATATGACAGACTGGGCAGACGTGGTCTTTCCTGTTCTCCATGGCGGGGAAGGGGAGGGCGGCGGCATCCAGAAGATGTTTGAGGATGCCGGGATCCGCTTTACAGCATCCGGTTCTGCTGCATGCCGGGATATCATGGATAAAGTCGTTTCCAAGAAAATCATGGATAAAGCGGGAATACCCAATGCAAGAAGTGTTGTAGTGACGGACCGCAACGCTCTGCTTCCCGCAGAATTGAAACTGCCCCTTATCGTAAAACCTGCTGCGGAAGGTTCCACATTCGGGATCGCTGTGGTGCATACTGCCGATGAATGGGAGGCGGCTCTGGATCTGGTATTCCGTTACGGGGAAGTAGCCCTTGTGGAAGAGTTCTTCAAAGGAGTGGAAACTACAGTGGGGGTTCTTGACGGGATCGCCCTGCCTGTTATAGAGATCCGGTTTGAAAGCGAAATCTATGACTATGATGCAAAATATGAACACAAGTTCAGTGATACACAGTATTTGTGTCCGCCCCAGTCCATTCCCGTTCCATTGCAGAAAAAATTGCAGGAAGCAGCTCTGAATTTCTATCGAGCCACCGGTGCCAGGGATATTCTGAGAGTGGATATTCTTGTAAATATCGAAAGCGGGGAATATTGTGTATTGGAAGGCAATACCATTCCCGGCTGTACGGCAAATTCCCTTGTACCGAAAGCGGCAAGGATCGCAGGGATCAGTTTTCCGGAACTGTGTTCCAGACTTGTCCGGGCGGCTCTTGCACGGTGAGAAATGGCGGATGGAGTGCCGGATAAGGTAGATAAAATGTTTTTCCCGGAATGTAAAACGTCTCATGCCCCCATCCGTCTTGCCCTGAAATTGAAAAACAAGGCAATGGCACCTTTGCGTAACGGGGATTACCGTATCTATGAAGATTCTGTAGCGAAACTTTCTGCGGAAGGAAGGGCAGGGGATTTTGCCATTCTTTTTGATCAGAAACAGAAATTTGCCGGGGCGGGGTTGTATGATCCTTTTTCTCCGGTAAGAGTGAAAGTATTGAGCAATTCCACTGCTCTGCCGAAGATCGGGGAGGAACTGTTCCTTTTTCTCGCAGAGGAAGCTGTAAAAAAGCGCAGGGAATATTTCCGGGAAAATATCACCAATGCCTACCGCCTTGCCAACGGGGAATCCGATGGTTTTCCCGGTCTTGTGGCAGATAAATATGATTCGGCTCTTGTTCTCAAAATATACAGTGCCGCATGGCTGCCCTGGGCGGGGTGTATCGGAAAGTGTTTCTTTACCCTCATGCCGGAACTCAAATATATGGTCATCCGTTTGTCCCGGGAGCTGACGAAACTTCCGGAAAAAGATCTTTACGGGCTTTTTGACGGGAAACTTTTTTCTTCTGAAAGCATTGAAAAGGCTCAGAATTGGGATGGAAAGATCCTTTTCCGGGAAAATACTCTTATATTCGAAGCGGATTTGGTCAAAGGACAGAAAACCGGATTTTTTCTGGATCAGCGGGATAACCGTAACGAGGTGGGGCGCATTGCGGCAAATGCAGATGTGCTGAATGTGTTTTCCTACTCCGGCGGATTTTCTCTTTATGCAGCAAAAGGCGGGGCAAACAGTGTGACCGATGTGGATTTCAGTAAATATGCCATAGAGGAAAGCAAACGGAATTTTGAACGTAATAAAAATATCTCATCTGTAGCAAAATGCAGGCATACCGGAATCGTGGGGGATGCTTTTGAGGTGATGAGTGCACTTGCTGAAAAAAAGATGCAGTTTGATATTGTGATCGTCGATCCCCCTTCCTTTGCAAAAGCAGGCAGTGAGATACATAATGCTCTGCACTCTTATACCGTATTGGCGAAACTGGGGGCAAGATTGGTCCGTAACGGCGGAAAACTTGTTTTTGCTTCCTGTTCCAGCAGGGTATATGCAGAAGATCTTTTTCCTGCTGTAAACGGGGCAATCAATGAGGCGGGAAGACGCTTTGAGGTCATAAAAGTGACAGAACACGCTTTTGATCACCCTGCCAGATTTCCTGATTCCAGATATTTGAAATGTGAATATGTGAAGATCTTCCGTTGAAAAGCTCCCGGAAGAAAGTTTTTCACCGTACCTCCAGCCTTTTATTTCAGACAACTCTTGGAAATAAAGGGATTTATAACGTTTTTTTAACACAGCTATCCCATAATTTTGTAAAAATGGCATATTTTTACAAAATTATGTGCGTAAAGAAATCTGCTTTTAAAAAAGTGATTTTGTCAGATTTTTTCAAAAATACTTCTTTATCCTGTTTTGTGCAACCTTCAGGAGAG
>JAZKZE010000182.1:0-32820 GCA_045612485.1 Victivallales bacterium
AAAAAAATCTGGATATTGCTCTCATCTATTATGATGAATGTAATATTGCCAACGGCTGGTATCTTACCGGCTGGTGTCCCCAGTTTGAAAGCGGAGCCGTTCTCGTTCCCCGCAAAGGCACCCCCCTTCTGCTGGGCGGTCCTGAAAGCGAACCTTTTGCCAAACAGGACAGTGCCATTACTGAAACCAGAAACTTCCCCGTCTTCATGGTTCCGGATGAAGAATATCCTGCCGCCACCATTATTGACTTCCCTGCACTCTTCGCGGAACTCAATGCAACAGTCGGCACTGTGAAAAGAGTGGGTCTTGTCTGCGGCGACCGTATGCCCTACGGCTGCTACAAAGGGATTGTTGACGGTTTCGTCGGTGCGGAAATGGTGGATATTTCCGAAGATTATCTCAACTTGCGTTACATCAAATCTTCCTGGGAAATCGAACAGATCCGTGCAGCCTTCCAGCTTGCGGATGTCAGTTACCTTGCCATGAAAGATGCCATTAAAGTAGGTAACAGTGAGATCCAGGTTGCCGCCGCCGGTGAATATGCAGCCCGTTCCAGAGGGGCGACCGGTTTCGGATTCGTACCCATCGTGGGCAGCGGAGCCAGAGGAAATGCTGTTGTTCCCACCGCCACAGCCAAGATCATGGAAGACGGGGAACTTGTGATGATCGGTATCGCTCCCAAAGTACGCGGCTATGCAGGTGTGATGGGTGACGCCCTTCCTGTGAACGGCAAATATTCTGCCAAACAGATCGAATGTATGAAATATCTGCGTGAAGCATTCTGCCTTACCAGAGATATGCTGAAAGTTGGTCTTGCAGGAAGCGAGATCGACGCTCCCGCCCGTGCCTACTTCAACAAACACGGCTTTGAAAAATATCTGGTCTGCCCCTTTGTACATACCATCGGACTCAATGAAGCGGAAGCTCCCTTCTTCGGTCCCAACAGTAAAGACGTGCTTACTCCCGGCATGACAGTTTGCGTTGACGTAAGTTTCTTCGGACACCCCGAATTCCACGGTGTGCGTATCGAAACAGGATACGAGATCACCGAAAACGGTGCCGTCCCCTTCAGTCCCATGATGGAAAAGATCCACATGGATCTGGACAATTTCTGATAAGTAAGTATATTTCAGAAGATTCTGACTGATCCCCGGTTCCCGCCGGGGATTTTTTTTATCTCATTTCTTTGACGCCTGATTTCTGTTAAAGCAATGGTGCTTTTGATCATTTAACAAAAGGATAAAAAATGGATTTCAGAGAAATTGATGATTTGTTGTCAGATCTTTCTGCACACCTTACCGCAGAAAACGAAAAAAAAGGCGGAAATTTATTCTGTGAAAAAAGGATTCTTCATGGAACTGCCTCTTATGAAAAATTATTTGAAACGATCCCTGATCTTACAAAATTTCCTGCAATAGTTTTAACTTCCGGAGATATGAATTTCCCTATGGAATATGGCGGCTGTGTCCGGGAAAGCCAGTTGTATATCACCTTTGTGAGCCGTCCATTCGGCAATGCAGAAAAAGAGATGGAAAGCAATAAACATTTTCAGGAACTTCTCAATACTCTTTCCGGAGATTATCCCGGACAACCATTGATACTCAATAATGTGCCGATGCAAATCTTGAGTGCTGAAAAACTTCGTTATACCTCGGATTTTCACGTTTGGAATATAAACATTATAACAAAGCAAATGGCAATACTTTGAGGTTTAAAATGACTGAAGAAGAATATAGAAAAGAAAAGGCAAAATTTTACCATCTTATCCATACGAAGGATAAAAAACTCAAAGATCTTGCTGTACTGATTAAGGCTCTTGAAAAAGCAGAAGAGGATTTAAGCAAAAATAATTGGCAAGTTTCAATAGCATTGAAACATACTGATGTACTTAAAGTATATCTGGAAAGAATACTCGGCAAGAATAAGGTAACCGGCAATATGATTGTTACACTTCTTATGTCTAAAGGAAAATTAAAAAACTGTATTTCAGCTTGTAAAAAATTACAAAAAAATATAGAAAAAATTACACCGCAAGTTGAAAAAATATTAAAATGGGCTAATAAAATTCTTTTTGTACAACAAACTTGGGAAAGTTTCAAAAATAATCCTCCGGTTCAAAGCAATCAGGATGCCCGGGAAATGGTAGATTCCATCAATGAAGGCAGACAGGCTATGACTGAATTTATCAAAGGCGTCAAGTCTATCAGTCCGCTTTCAGATTTTTCAACAACCGGAAAAATTTTCAAGGCATATCTTGATTTTTTTATTTCAATGGAGGGAGTCTTCGAAAAAACTCATACATATTCTCTTAACATACTGAGAGAAACAGAGAAACTGGAAAACAAAGGAAATATCATTATAAACAAACTGCACAGAAACAGAATTTTACTGAAAACAGATTTAATCAGGAGTAAAAAACCAATCCCCTGATAATTTGTAACGCAATAAAAAAAGAAAAAGTTCTGTCTGCTCTTTCAATGGAAGTAAAAAATAATTTTTCTTTATGATCCGGAGGAATGTTCTGACGCCCTCCGGATCTCCGGTTTTCAAGCAACATTTTATACCATAACAACAAAAATATATTTGATCCTTTTTGTCATCCGGGGGTATTTTTTTCCAGTTTTTTCCGGCAGAAACGACCTGACTGCAAAGTGATAAGGCTTCATCATATCTCTTTTCCCTGAAAAAAAACGATACCAGAAATTCATAACAAGTCAAATACATCGTTAAATTCTTTTTCCCCGCAGTAATATTCCTTTCTGCATATTTTTTTGCGTTGAGTTCATCATTCATTTTCTGATAACTGCGCATTAGAAACAGATCATTTGTCTGTTCTCCCTCTTTTACAGAAATTTGATTTTTATTCAATGCAAGCCAGGAATCACATTGCCTTGTCACATCTACAGTTTTTTTGTAATTTTTCATCAGATACGAAGTATATTGCTGAAGAAAAAATAAATTATATTTGAATTCTGTATATATTTTTTGATTTTTCTCATAATATTGATGCTCCTTTTTATAGTAAGTTTTCAGTTTTTCCAGACTTTCCATGTATATTTTTTCATATTTTGTCAATTTATCTCTATCTTTATTCCATGCGGAAATCTGTATAAGAAAATTACAGATCTCTATTTTATTTACCTCATTACTCCAAAAATTTTCATTACAGGATTCCAGTTTCATCAGATATTTCAGAGCAAGCTCTTCTGCCTGGCTGTGCTTTTTCCGGTCTATGAATAAATCGATCTGACATACACAATATGTGTGCCAATACGCATTCTCCATTACAGGAATAGAATATTCCTTCATTTTTTTCAAATAAATATCAAGACTTTTCTGTTTAATAAAATTGGAATGCGTTTTATCGTTATGCCGCGCTGATACATATTGTTCCAGTTGTGATAAGGTTAATGGCGAATGAACAACTAAATATTGACCTAATTCTCCAATTTTAAAGTTTCCTTGAGAATCCGTCAATACATCTGCGGCTGTTTCATAGGAAATAACTCTTATCCGGACATTGGCTATTCCCCTGCCCTCCCGGTCATAGATCCGCCCTTCACATTCAGGAACGATAGGAAAATATATTCCATGAACATAGCAGGAGCATAATAATAAAAGTCCCGGTAAAGATAATATCATTACAATATATTTTTTGAGATCATACTTCATTTTCGTTTCCTCCCGGCTGTACTTTGTCAATATACATCATGTTGTATATTTTTCATCAGGTATGAAGTATATTGCTGAAGAAAAAAGAAATTATATTTGAATTCTGTATATATTTTCTGATTTTTTCATAATATTGCAAATTTACCGTAATATACTTTACAGACCATCGGATTTCAAGAGTAAAAACAATTATAAATCCATAAATTGCAACTGCGGTTCTCCCCGAAAACTGGACAACTTGACAAGGTGTAAAACGGTGCTAAATTAAAACAAAGAAAGGACCGTTTTATGAACCGTAATTTTCTTTGCTGCCATTTATCCCTGCAATGGAGATTCCGTAATTATTAAAAACTCCACCGACAGCACTTAAAGAAAGGACCGCAGACTTTTGACTCATTGAACACAAAACAAAGGAAAAAACAGTATCCGTTTGATTATCAACCAAATTACGCCAATTTTTGACACCAAGCCCCAACTGCAGTGGAGCAAATTTCCAATCTGAGAATACGCCTTTATCCTGCAAACCTTCTCCGGCAAACACCGAAACAGCCACCATCACCGCTGATATCAGCAGCAAAAGTTTTTTCATTTTTCATCACCTTTTGCCGTATTGATGGATTTTATCAAAATGCCCCGGATTTGAGAGCAACTATTATTTAATTCCTGATATTTTGCTTCGTCAATATAATTTATTTTCAACAGCAGTTCCAGCCAGTAACTTGTTTCGTTAGCTTCTTTTAGGGCGATTTGCAGTTTGGTAATAAAGTCTGGTTTACCGTGAGCATATTGGGCTTCGTGAATGTTTGCTCCGATACTGGTTCCGGCTCTGCCGATTTGATTGGAAACGATCGTTTCGTGCTGACTTTTCAGGAATTTTACCAGATTGAGTATCTGCACGGCAAAATCAATGGCAAGTGTACGTAATTTGCTTTCAGCCATAAGATTATCTCCTTTCGAAAGCTAATATAGCATTGCAAAAAGAAAATTCAAGGCGGCAACGCCAACCTGTAAGCGAAGCGCAAGAAAAAAAACTACACCATCCTTACTCCCGAAGAGAGAAAACTTCACAAGAGAGCGAAGCGAACGTCTTCACAAGCGGAATGAAATGAATCTTCACAAGCAAGGCGTAACGGTTATTCAGTGAAGAGCGGCTGTCGCCGCGTGAAGATGTGAAGTTGTGCCTGACGGCACAGTAATGTGAAGCCTTGCGGCTTCGTTCGCCATTTTTTTGACAAAAAAAATGGCGGAGAGAGGGGGATTCGAACCCCCGGAGGTTTTGACACCTCAACGGTTTTCAAGACCGCCGCCTTAAACCACTCGACCATCTCTCCGCAAATGATTACGATTACCATTATAATATAATGGATTCATAAAAAAAAGCAAGCTGGGAAAGTCTTTTTCTCCGGAAAAAATCCTCTATAACAGAATTCTGTACCGGAAACAAAAATAAAAATAACGATTTCGGCAGGAAATCTATTAAAAAAATCAACAGAATATTTCCTTATATATATGTTGAAAAAATCTTTCCGGCGGTGTAAATTATATACCGGATATGAAACTATATAAGAGAAAAGCAAAAATGCCCCCGGAGGCAGAAGGAGATCATTATGAGATTTTTTAATACTCTCGGCAGAAAAAAAGAAGAATTCAAACCTCTGAAAGATGGTTTCGCCGGTATGTACACCTGCGGTCCCACCGTTTATAATTATGCCCATATCGGAAACTTCAGAGCATATCTTTTTGAGGATCTCCTGCGCAGAAGTCTGGAATTTCACGGCTACAAAGTCAAACACGTTATGAATCTTACCGACGTGGATGATAAAACCATCCGGGATTCCAGAGCTGCAAATCTTTCCCTCAATGACTTTACAAGAAAGTATAAAGATGCTTTCTTTGAAGATCTTGCAACTTTAAGAATCGAAAAGGCAAACGTTTATCCCGAAGCCACTACCCATATTCCCGAAATGATCAAAATGATCGAAACTCTTTTTGAAAAGGGATATGCCTATAAATCGGAAGACGGCTCCGTATATTTTTCCATCAATAAATTCAAAGAATACGGTCAGCTCGCCAAGATCGACCGGGAACAGCAGCGGGACGGCGTGCGTATCAGTACCGATGAATATGAAAAAGATTCCGTAGGCGACTTTGCGCTCTGGAAAGCATGGGATGAGAAGGATGGCGATGTAAAATGGGACAGTCCCTGGGGGCCCGGCAGACCCGGATGGCATATCGAATGCAGTGCCATGAGTCAGAAATATCTGGGCAAAACCTTTGATCTGCATACCGGCGGGATCGACAATATGTTCCCCCATCACGAAGATGAGATCGCACAGAGTGAAGCGGCAAACTCCTGCAAATTCGTTAATTACTGGCTGCATTGCGAACATCTTACGGTGGACAACAAGAAGATGAGTAAATCCCTGGGCAATTTCTACACTCTGCGGGATTTGATGGCTAAAGGTTATACCGGTGCAGAGATCCGCTGGGCATTGATGGGAACCCACTACCGTTCCAAACTCAATTTCAATCTTTCTCTGCTGGATCAGGCAAGAGTGAACCTGCGTTCTTTTGCCTCTCTCTTCACCCGTATGAAAGGGCTGGATAAGGGAGCTGCCGGAAAAGAAGAAGCACAGACTCTTGCCGCAAAAGCCCTTCAGGATTTCGGCGAAGCTCTGGGCGATGACCTGAACATTGCGGAAGCTCTTTCTGCTGTATTCAAACTGCAGAAAGCGGTCAATACGGCTCTTGCCGCAAAAGCCTGGCAGGATGAAGCCGGAAAAGTCATTCTGGATGCTTTTGAAAAATTCAATACAGTTCTTGGTTCCTTTGATATGGAAGCAGAGGAAGAGGATGTTCCCGCAGAGATCATGGAACTGGCCCGGAAACGTCAGGAGGCAAGAAAGGCTAAAGATTTTGCCGCAGCAGACGCCTTGCGTGATGAACTCAAAAGCAAGGGATATGTCATTGAAGATACTCCGGCAGGAATGAAAGTCAAAAAGATCTGATTTTTACAGGTCCTTTATCAAAGAAAAGCAGTTTGCCTGGTGGCAGACTGCTTTTTTTATATCTTCGGGCATAAAAAAGGGAGGGAAACCTTTACGATCGCCCTCCCCTGTTCAGCAGTGTATTTTTTTATTTACTGACAGGTACCACGCTCACATCGTCCAGATCGATCATTCCATTTTTCACGGCAAAACCGATAGTCAATTTGATATTTTTCTCCGGCAGATCGTTTTTATACTCATAAGAATAAGTCTTCCACTTATCCGAATCTATTTTCAGATTTTTTGCAAAATAGTAATAGACCTTTCCAGAGGGGAGCCGGGGGGATTTTTTATCTTTAGGATTGCGTATTCCCCAAATATCCAGAACGCCTTTGCCTTTTGCACGGAAGGAAAGTTTCAAATTTCCGGGAGCTCCTTTGTAATGCTGGAAAAGAGTTCCATTGGTACGGACAAAATGATCTTTGGGTCTGTCCGGATGCGGGAGCATTTCCAATGTCCGCCCTTTCAGAGAACCGTAAACAGCCCAGTATTTCGGAGCGATCTTGCCGGGAACATTCCAGTTTTTCAAATTGCTGTTATTGGTGGCTTTCTCTAATTCATTGAAGGAACCATTGAGGAAAAATCTTTTATCGATTTGATGGGAATGATATACATTCTGATTTTTTCTCTCCCCTGCAAAATTTACCGCATGGAAAGCTGCCACAGAGTGTCCGGAACCCATACTCCAGCTGCTGACTCTGCTTTCACGGGAATCTGTAAGAAATCTTCTGCGTAATATATTGATCTTCCAGATCTGTCCGTCAAAACATTTTTCACCCAGTGCATCGGCAAAAAGTCTTCCTTCCAGTATCCAACGGTCTTTCAGAACTTTAACAGCAAATTTCCCGTCATAATCAAAAGTTCTGTCCCCTCTGCCGCCCTTTACGATATGATCGTAACAATTTCCTTTTGCATTGAAGATCATCTGATAATAGTTTTCCCCCATATCCGGATGACTGATAAGGATCTCAAAAGTATTGTCATCCCATACATTCCCATCCCGTTTCTCAATTTTGGAAACCATTTTTTCCGGTGTGGGTTCCATTCCCTCAATGGCAAAGTAGATATAATCCGGCTCGTAGGCGATCCTTACATAAGTCTGCTCATTTAAAGGCATCACCTTTCCTGGATTTTTTGTATCGGTAAAGGCGGAAACAATGTCAGCATTTTTCCATGCTTCATCATTCAGATTTCCGTCGATCACGATATTGCCGCATTTTCTGTACGCATTGATCTCCCGGTAATTACTGGTATAATCCCTGTAGGCTTTTTCCCAGGTGAGTTCAAAGAATTTTCTATCCAGTTTCACATGTTCCAACGCGCGTTTATCCGGATCAAGTTTTGCCGCTTTTTCCGCTTCTGCAAAAAGATCAAGGATCTTCTGATGCACGCCGGGCTTTTCCAGCATTTTTCCCAGAGGATTGCCGCTTCCGTGACCGGTACAGCCTGGGGTTTCCCGGAATACTTTTATCATATATTTGCGCAATTCCCGCATACCGCCATCCCATGCTTTGCCGTAGTAGAGAGAATTGATTTTTTCATAGAGCTTTTCCGCATCCACAGTATCATCCCACTGGACTGCTGCGATAAGATACATGGTCTGCCAGATCGCCCTCCAGGAATTTTTCTGCATATAGGTATAGCGTTTATTGTTTGCTTCAATAAGGGTGAATACTTCCGGGAAAAATTCGCAGTCTATCTTTTTATAATATTTCCAGCGGTTCATCACGCTTTCTTCCACAGGAAGATAATTATTTCCGGCTACATACAACTCATCGAAAGAGTAGGAGTGGCGTTTAAACTTCGCCCACTCTTTATAAAGAGCATTATAGTAAGTATTGGTAAGGCATTTGGGGTCATCCATATCATGCCGCCAGCAGGTGCGGTTGAAAGTAAGACCGAAATTGACCTGCGGGGGAATGAGTTTTTTATTTGCCGGAGGAGCCTGGAATGTCTGATAGGCAGCCACATACATCTTTGTTTCCGGATATTTTTTCCACAAATCTTCTGTAACAGCATTGATGAAAGTCCAGTATCTTTCCGAGATCTTTCTATCTTTCTTTTCCGCAGGAGTATCCAGTTTTGTGCAGTTATCGCAAGTACACCATGCGGTACTGTCATTATTATACATAAGGAATATACCATCCGGCCCCAGAAGATCTTTTGCGGTTTTCTGCAAATTTTTCTGAAAGATCTTTATAACATCAGGATTTGTGGTACAGGGTTGTTTGTTTCCATGAACGATGGGAACTCTTTTTCCCTGAAGAAGCGGGAAATATTCCGGATGCGCCTTATAGAGTGCGGCTTCTTTCCTGCTTACCTTATCCCAGCGGTATTCTCCGGTAAGGAGTTTGGAAAAAGAGTGATACCCCATAAATACTTTTGCACCAAGCTCCTGATATTCCCGTTTGTTTTTCACGGCATCCCGGGGTGCCGGAACAGTCATATTGTTACGGACGACCCACTGCCGTCCCCATGTCCTCAATCCGATATTATTCCCGGAACGCAGCGGCATAAAGGGATTTTTGATCGTTTTCTGTTCCGGAACGGCAATCGTAGGTTTAATGGAATAATATTCCCCGTCATCGGCGGGCAGAAGCCAATAGATCCCGCCATATTTTTTCAATATTTCGTATGCTCCGTACAATGCTCCCACAGGAGTATATTTTCTGTGTTCAATAAGGATGCCTTCTTTATTTACTGTAAGACGGAATCCATCCTCTTTCACGTTTCTATCCTCCGTTACAGCAAAGGATACAGAATATACTCCGGGACTTTTCTTTTTTACAATGGCAGGCCCTTTATTACTGCCGGAGATCTTCCCCAGATATTTTGAAAGTTCTTCCGCAGCATAACGGTAAGCCGGGATCGCCCCTTCCGGAACGATGATCTGACAGCGGGCTTTCCCGTTATCCATAAGTTTATATTCTTTTCCCGGTAAGGGAAGAACAGCAAACAGCAGAATAAATACAACAGCACGGAAGCAGGAAAATGACATAATTCACCTTATTACTTTTTCTTGTTGATGATCACAATTCCAGGGAGGGAGATCCGCTGCATGGATACCAGTTGGAATTGAATTGTCCCTTCTGCCAGAATGGACCATAGGAAGAACGGACAACAGGCCAGGCATT
Source organism: Victivallales bacterium (assembly GCA_045612485.1). GTDB lineage: Bacteria > Verrucomicrobiota > Lentisphaeria > Victivallales > UBA1829 > RGIG5327. Next base: position 9,854 of record JAZKZE010000182.1, read on the forward strand.
GTCGGAAGCTCTCTTTTCTTTACGGAAATCAAACATCCTTACTGTTCCGCTGCAGAAAAGCATAGGTACTTTGCTGCCGTTTCCATGATGCCCGTATATCGGCTCATAGGAGTAGCCTTTTCCGCAGTTGAAATAGTGCAGATGGGAAGGATGTTTTACACTGAAAAGATTGAAAAATCTGCCACCTGTCTGAACACCCTGGTAATAATTATTGGCTTTATTTGAAGCAGAATTCAGATTTTTACAGAGATAGTAGGTCGTTTGATTCGATATAGATTCCGTAGTCACCTTATCTTTTCCGTCCGCATTGAGGAACACAGAAAGCGCAGTTTCACAACGCAGACTTTTTACGGTTTTCCCATCCACCTGCTTCAATGTATAGGGAGCATACCCCAACGCATCTTTGGCAAGGGCTCTGTACCAGTGGGCATATTCACGGTCAGTGGCAACGTAAGGCGTGGAATAAACATACCCTTTGGAGTCATCAGCATAGAGAGTCCAGTAAACATAGATCTGTTTGATATTATTGATACAGTTGGATGTCCTTGCCATCTCTCTTGCCCTGCTCAATGCAGGAAGCAGCATACTTGCAAGAATGGCAATGATAGCAATAACGACAAGCAATTCGATAAGGGTGAATCTTCTTCTCTGCAAATCTTTCATTTTCTCTCCACTGTTTTCTGTAATCTGTTCCTGTAAAAAGTTTACGGAAAAAGAAAAAACTGCTGTCTATCCCGTCTTGCCGGATAAATATTTTTTCTCATTGTGCTATAAAATAACAGTCCATACGGATTTTTCAACAGACAAAATGAAGGATTTATAGCATTATATGGAACAATAATAATAAAATATGGCAAATAAGCATAAAAAAATAAAAATTTACGGCAGAAAAAATTATTCCTGCAATTCTTTTTTCCGGAATTCACCCGGAGTCATCTTGAAGATCCGGCGGAAATCCCGGCAGAAGTAAGATGTATTATTGTAAGCACACGCTTCGGCGATCTCATTGATGCAAAGAGAACTCTTTTCAAGCAGACTTGCGGCAAATTTCATCCGTACAAGCCGGATATATTCCACAGGCGTCGTATTCAATGCGGCCTGGAAATAGGAATTGAATTTTCTTCTGGACATACCGCAGGTCTTTGCGAGAAGATCCAGATCATATTTTTCAAAAGCACATGTTTCCAGCATGGCAATGAGTTTGTGATATGTGTTCAGATTGGGCTGTTTCTGCATCCGGTTGATGTATAATATACTGGAATATATTATGCTTGAACATTCAAAAGAAACATCTTCCATATTTTTCCGGATCACATCATACATCAACTGGAAATTTTCCACGATTTTTCCGGAATAAGGAGTAGATAACACAACACACTCCCCTTCCCTGCATATCCGGGAAAGCAGATACCTTTCCGGGATACCGCAACTGAAGATCACCTGATACATGGTACACTCTTTTTCCACGCTCCAGAACTCATCTTCTTTTGCCTGACTGATGACAAGCACATCCCCGCATTGAAATGTATATTCCTTTTTCCCGATCTCCGCCTTACAGCTGCCGTCAATGATAATCCCCAACCGGAAATGCCCATGCAAAGGATTCTTTGTTCCCAGAACACACCAGGAGCGTTTTCCATAATACTCTTTCCCGCAGAATACCGGATTGAACGCAGGGGCCTGCAATACAGGATCATTGAACTGGTTTACAAATCCCGTTTCCCGGAAATTCTTCTGCCGGATGATTCTTTTGGCAAAACAGCTTCCGGAGGAAGTTTTCTCCATACGGGTAGACAGTAATTTATGAAAATCAGATTTTACTGCTTTCTTCATCCTGTTTTCTCCTCCGGCATAACGGTTTTCTATAATCAAAGCAGAGTATTTTTATATACAAGATCCTCATTAATGGCAGGTGTGACCGCTTCCACAGGAATGATTTCCGCAAGTATGCCCTTCCCCGTGATGATGGTGATTGCAGTGGAAGTTGCTGCGTACCTTTAAATTTCCTTCAGCAAAGGCTTTCGCCACCTCATCCACATCCCCTTCCGCACCGCCGACGACCTGGATACCGGCATTGGCAAGAGCATTGATGGCTCCACCTCCGATACCGCCGCAAATAAGAAGCCGGATCTCTTCCTCCTGCAAAAGCAGGGCCAATGCCCCGTGACCGGAGTCTCCGGAAGAAAGATCTTTACGGGAAAGGACTTTTCCTTCTGCAATTTCAAACACAGCAAATCCGGGTGTATGTCCGAAATGCTGAAATACTTTATTTTCCGCACAGGTAATGGCAACTTTCATATTTTTCTCCTTTATTTTACTCCCGTCAGGGCAAATCAAATCATACTGTAAAATATAGCAATGATTCAAAATTTTTCAATACCTTTTCGGAAAGAAGATCATTTTCCGGTAAAATAAATCCCGCAGGAACATGAAAACAGTTTCCATGCCCCTTTTTGATTTTTTTTGGATTATTTTGAAAACTTTTGAAATTTCTTTGTATGTAAAAATTTTTTTTCTTGCAATTTTATCACTCTACATTATATTATAACGACATAAAATATATTTGCGGATGAAGATTGCGGTCTTTGTCTGCAAATCAGACAGCCTCCCTCTTCAACAAAAGGGAAGGGAATTTTATTATTATAAGAATTAAGGAAAAGTCATACTTTTCAAAAAAAGATCATTCAGATCGGAAGAGAAGTTTATTATGGAAGAATTTGCCGCAGCATTCGCCCGTTACCTGAAAGCAGCAGACGCATTTTTGTGGGGTCCGCCCCTTTTGATCCTTCTTCTGGGAACCCACCTTTTTTACACGTTCCGGCTTAAATTCATACAGAAACATCTTCTCACAGCCTTCCGTCTTGTTATCCAGAAAGACGATTCTTTAAGCGGAAATGTTGCACCCTTTGCCGCCCTTGCCGTAGCTCTTGCCTCCACTATCGGAACAGGAAATGTGATCGGAGTGGCAACAGCCATTGCCCTGGGCGGTCCCGGAGCAGTTTTCTGGTGTATGGTTACCGGTATTTTCGGTATGTCCACCAAATATGCAGAATCCCTCCTTGCCGTGAAATACCGTGTCAGAGACAGAAAAGCGGAAGTCCACGGCGGTCCCATGTATACCATTCTTATGGGGCTGAAATGGAAATGGATGGCGGTTGCCTTCTGTATTGTGGGAAGCATCGCCGTTCTGGGAACAGGCAACCTTGTGCAGAGCAACGCCATTGCCACTATTGTACAGAAAACTTTCAATGTCCCCCCGGTCGTGACAGGTCTTGCTGTTGCTGTGATCGTGGGACTTGTGATCGTGGGAGGATTGCAGAGTATTGCAAAAGTGTGTACTTTCCTTGTTCCCTTCATGTCTTTTACCTATCTTGCAGGATGCTTTATCCTTCTTGCGATGAACTTCGGCTTTCTTGATGATGCCCTTGTCCTTATTGTGAAAAGTGCCTTTTCTCCCAAAGCCGCCGCAGGGGGAGCTGTGGGATACGGCTTTATGCTTGCCGCCCGTTACGGGATCGCCAGAGGTCTCTTTTCCAATGAAGCCGGGATGGGGTCTGAACCCATCGTTGCCGCTACGGCAAAAACCCGTAATGCTGTAAGACAGGGACTTGTTTCCTATACCGGAACATTCTGTACCATCATTATCTGTTTCCTTACCGGTCTTGTTATCGTTTCCGGCTATCTTGCCAGACCTGACCATGTGAAACTTGTGAACGACGGACTTCTCACCCAGAGTTGCTTTGAACAGCTCCCCTATGTAGGAAAATATCTTCTCTCCTTTGCCATTTTCGCCTTTGCCATCACCACACTTTTCGGCTGGTTCTATTACGGGGAACAGTGTTTGCGTTTTATGATAAAAACCCAGAAAGCCCAGATGGCATACAAGATCGTCTATACTCTTGTGGTATATCTGGGTGCGGTAGGTTCCCTTTCCGCAGTATGGGATTTTGCCAACTTTGCCAATGGTCTTATGGTCATCCCCAACGTATTGAGTCTGCTTCTTTTGCAGAAAGTTGTGGTTTCCGAGACAAAAAAATATCTCTGGAGCGGAAAACTGGATGAACAGGATCCCCGCTGTGTAAGAGGGAATAAAGTCATCAATCAGGAATAAAAAATTGCGGAGGCAATGATGCAGATCTCCATATATGCAAAGGATGATTCTCTACTGCTGGATTCCGTAACAGAGGAATCAATAAAAATCTCCGGAGATCTGCTGAAAAAATCTTCCGGACTTTTGAAAATAAAAACCATTGTCCCGGTCAAGGAGCTTACAAGCGTATGGCATAGCGATCTTTCTGCCATGCCGCCGATGAAATTACCCTGGGCAGAATCCTTTTCCTGCGGTGCCACAAAAAGTTTTCCACTTCTGTGTTTTCTGGATCAGAAAGCCTTTGTTTCCTGTTCTGTCGGCTTGACAGATATGATCGACGACTGCACAGTTACGGCGAAAATGAATCAGGAATTATGTGCTTATGAAGTAACATTTTCCATTGTCATTTCTCCGGAAACAGAGGAATTTGAAGTATTTGTTTATCTCCCCGCCACTGAAAAAAAGTTATCTCTTTCTGAAACTCTTTCCCTGTACCGCAAAACAGTCTTGCCGGTGATCCCGGAATATCCGGAAAATGCCTGGAAAAGTGTGTATTGTACATGGTATGCCGTCCATGCGGCTCTGACGGATGAATATATGCTCCGCAACGGTCAGGAAGCAGCGAATTTGGGCTTTGGAACATTTATCGTGGATGACGGATGGTGTTTTGATGAGGCAAAAAGAGTCACGCCGGAAACGCTGCCGGACTGGTACAGGGATATTGGCGACTGGAAATATTCGGAAAAGAAACTCCCGCATTTGAAAGAAAATATTGCGCTCCTGAAAAAAGCCGGACTTTCCTGTTTGTTCTGGGTGGCACCGTTCTTCAGCGGCAGACGCAGTAAACTTGCAGCCGCCACAAAGGAGTATCTTACAGAACTGCATGAGGGCCAGAGGATCTATGATGTAAAAGAGCGTTCCATAACAGAAAAGGTTATGGAAAGTATCTATTCCGTCTGTAAGGAACTGGATCTGGACGGACTTAAGATCGACTTTATTGATACCGTCCTTCCAAATCCGGAAAAGCCTCGTTGCCGGATCGCCTATACAGCAGTAAAAGATCTTATTGACAGGGTGAAAACCCATAAAAAAGAAGCTCTTTTTGAGTTCAGACAGTGTTATGCGACCCCATTGATGGCCCCTCTGGCAACAGCATTCCGGGCGGGGGATGTGCCTTTTGATTATATGGAAAACTTTTCCAGATGTGTTCAGATCCGCCTTCTTATGGGGGATAAAGTACCTGTTCATGCCGATCCGGTCTATTTCAACAGCGGGGAATCTGTCGAAGCGGTGGGACGGCATCTGATTGCCTCCCTTGCGGGAGTCCCCATGGTTTCTATGGAGTTGGGCAGTATCAGGCAGGAACATAAAAAAGTTATAAAAAACTATCTTGCCTTCTACCGGGAAAATCAGCATATATTGAATAAGGGACACTGGGAATTTGATTTCCATAACAATTTTGCTTCTTCCGCTTCCTGTACTCTTGGAAAGGAAAAAATCGTGATCCTTGCAGACTGTTCCGTTTTTAAAAAAGTACAGAAAGATTTTTCCGGAAAGATCACCATTCTCAATATGACAATGGATCCTGTATTCTTTCCTGCCGGGAAAAATTTTGATGCACAGGGAGCGATTTGCAGCAAATCTGAAATTCTTCCCTCCGGCGGAAGAACGGTCATACAAATATAATACCCACAAGAGATACCACTATGAAGAAAATATCTATTCTCACCATTTTCACCTTGATCACCATGCTGGGGATCTATTGTATGAGTTCCCTTGTCCGTTCCGGAATCCCCGGATCCATTTTTGATATTCTGCAAAAGGATTTTGCAACAAGTGCCGGAGTGATCTCCTCCCTGGGGATCTGCTTTACAGTAGTATATGCTCTGGATATGCTTCTTATCGGACCTCTTACAGACAAGTTCGGCGGGATACGGGTACTGGTCGCGGGAGCAAGTATGCTTCTTATTGGTTCAATACTTTTTGTATGCAGTAAAAATGTACCGCTTCTTATTGCCAGCAGACTGATAACCGGATTCGGATGCGGCTTTATTTATTTGAGTATCGTCAAAGAGATCACAAGGATCTTCCCCACACAATACTTTGCCATGGTCATGGGGATGGTTTATCTTATGACCTATTCCGGAAGTATGCTTTCCACAAGTCCCCTTGTCTATTTCTGCGAAACATTCTCCTGGCGGCAGACGTTCAGCGGAATCGCCGTAATTATTGCCGTTTTTCTTGCAGGTTTCCTTATCTGTTTTGCAAAAACCGCCCGTCCGGAGATCAAACCGGTTCCCATAAGTCTGAAAACATATCTCACGATCTTTAAAAATAAAGCCTGTCTGAAACTGTATTACTGCATGGCATGCAACCTTGCCATCTTCTTTTTCGTACAGGGAGTCATCGGGAAAAAGTTTCTGGAAGATGTGACAAAATGTTCGTCAACTCAGGCGGCAAATGTGATTTTGATCTGTTCTGCCATTACATTGACCGAAATGTGTCTTATTGGAACGGTAAGTTTTGCCATGGGCAACAGACGCAAACCCTTTATCGTTTCCAGTGCTGTTTTTCAGCTTGCAAGCTGTCTTATGTTAAGCGGCGGGCTCTTGTTCAACGGTCCGTTCTGGCTTTTTGCCGCTGCGTTTTTCATTATGGCGGCGGGTTACGGTTTTTCCGGGATCTTTACGGCAATGGTAAAAGAATATAATCCGGAGGAAAATACGGCACTGGCGGTAGGCGCAGGAAATTTCTTCGGGAATATCTGTATAGCCTTCTTCTCCTTTGTTGCCGGATTGCTGCTGGATCTCTTCCGGTCGGAAGCAACCATTCAGGCTTCTGGAGTCATCCATTACCCGCCGAAAGCGTATCTGCTTTTATGGTTTGTCATCCTTCTCATGGTTCTTCCCATGCTGTATCTCTGCTGGATGACAAAAGAATCTTTCGGGAAAAACATCTCAAAAGAGCTGTAAAAATCATTCCACCGTTCTGTATTTATCCCGGAAATTCTTCGGGGTAAGGGATGTCTTTGCGGAAAAGACCTTGGCAAAATAGTTGCCGGAGGAAAAACCGCAGTTTTCTGCAATTTCCCTGATGGATAAAGAGGTTTCTTTCAGCATGGTCATTGCCGCCTGAAGACGGGTATGGATGATATAATCGGAAATACTTGTACCGTAAGTCTTTGAAAAAGACCGGCTCAAACTTCCCCTGTGCATATTGAGATTTTCCGCAAGCCGTTCCACAGACAGATCCGGATCGGCAAAAGAGGATTCAATAAGAGTGCGTACCTCCGTCATGGATTTTTCCGGACGGGCAGAAAAATGTTTTGCCAGCGGGATCTGTGTAAGGATCTGGAATGCGGTATTGAGCGCATTCACCCGGTGCATAGCTGTATGTACCTGCAAATCGTTTCCCAGGGAAGTGAAAAGATGTACCGGACATGTCCCGGCTTTGTTCACCCCGGGTACAAGTCCTGTGATCTGGAAAAAATTCCTTGCATGTTCCCCGGCAACTGAAAGCCAGCAGTAATGAAAAATGTCGACAGGATCATATTTGTGCAGGGAATCCGGCGGATAATACCATACACAGCCGGGCTTTACTGTATAAACCTTATTATGAAAAAAAAACTTTCCGCATCCGCTTACCGGCCAGAAGATCTCTCCGAAATCTACATTGCGTACCTGTTCCGGATCCCCGGGGACAAGAGTGAAATCCCCACAGGAACGCACATACAGTTTCAGGGAATTATCCTCCCCCCAGAATGCCATTTTTCGTTTGGATACTTCCATGTTACAATTTTACCCTTTCATATCACAATTTTACTCTTGCAAAACATATTTTTCAGTCTATAATATACTATACGGTTAAATTCTATACTTTTCAAATGAAAGAATGAATGTATTTCCAAATATATAAAAAGATGTTACAGAAAGGAAAAGGATGAGAAAGACGGAAAACCTTAACGGAATCTGGGACTTTGCCTACACCGGGGCGGAAAAACCAATTCTTCCCGTTGCAACAAATGAATTTATGCCTGTTCCCGGCTGTTTTGACCTGATGGAACCCCATTGCGGAAAAAGAGGGTATGCTGTCCTCACAAGAAAGGTCTTTACCGGCGGGACTGTGGAACTTTTCATTGACGGGGCGGGTCTGGACTGCGAAGTATATTTCGATGATAAAAAGATCGGCTTTATGAAATTTGCCTATATGCCTGAAAACTTTATCTTTGATGCAGGAGAGGAAAAGGAACATACTCTCACCCTTATCCTGAATAATCAGTACAATGCCCAGTTTGCCCCCTATAACGACTTTTTCGGTTACGGCGGAGTCTATGGGGATGTGACCATTACCAGACTTGACCCCACACATATTACAGCCATCCGTATTGCCACAGAGGATTACAAAACAGGAAAGATCCGTCTGTGGGGGGAAGCAAGCAGAAATTATACAGGAAAAGCAAAGATCGCCTTTGATACAGGATATACCCTGGACGGGGATTTTGCTGACGGCAAACTGGAAATGGAGATCACCCTCCCCCAATATAAATTATGGAACGCAGATACCCCCAATCTGCATACCGTTACCCTCACCCTTCCGGAAGGGGATGAAAAGACAGAAACATTCGGTATAAGAAGCGTATGGACTGAAGGAAGAAACATCCTTGTCAACGGCAGAAGAGTAAAATTGTACGGCGTAAATCGGCATGAAAGTCATCCCACATTCGGTGCCGCCATGCCTGCCCAGCTCATCGCCTATGATCTGAAACTTCTGAAGGAAGCGGGTTTCAACTTCATCCGGGGCAGTCACTATCCCCAGCGGAAAGTATTTCTGGATCTCTGTAATAAAATGGGCTTTTTCGTCTGGGAGGAAACTCTGGGCTGGGATGTAAAAGCTCCTAAACTTCATTCCGAAGAGTTCCTGAAAGATCAGCTGGAAGAAGCGGAAAAACTTACTTATAAGAGTTTCAGTTACCCCTGTATCATCATCCGGGGCTATCTCAATGAGAATGAAAGCGAAAAAGAAGAAACCAAACCTCTTATCAAAGCTCTTTACGACAAGATCCGTTCCATTGATAAATATACTCTCATTTCCTACTCCTCCAACCGTTATGAAAAGGATGTGTGTACGGATATACCTGATGTTATCGCCATGAATCCCTATCCCGGCTGGTATGATGCCTGCTATGAAGAGATCTCCGGCATCCATAATGTGAAAAGAGTTCTGCATGAACTTTCAGAAAAAATGCCCAAAGACAAACCCTATCTTATTACCGAGATCGGGGGAGAGGCTCTTCTGGGATTCCGTGACCCCATCAAAGCCCGCTGGACAGAAGATTATCAGGCGGAACTTCTTATGGAATGTACTTCTTACGCTCTGGGGGAAGATGAATGTGCCGGCCTTTCCATCTGGCACTTTGCCGATACAAGAAGTTATATCACAGGCGACGGCATCTACGGCAGAGCAAGAGGCTACAACAATAAAGGTATCCTTGATGAGTTCCGCCGTCCGAAACTTTCCTGGACCTTTTTAAGAAAAATGGTAAAGGAAAAATATTCCTGTCTCATTGAAAAAGAGAAATAAACGGTTAAATTAATATAGAGAAGAAAGGAAAAAAGATGAAAAAACTCTACTCATTTCTCCTGACGGCTGCAGTTTTGCTTGTATCAACGGCAAGCAGAGCTGACGATCTTGCCTACAATGTCTATCAAATGAAAAAAGCCCCCGTCCTTGACGGAAAACTGGACGATGAGGCCTGGAAAGACATCCCTGAAGCTACCGGCTTTGCCGATATGTACACAGGGAAATTATCCGCCGCAAGACAGAGTACTTTCAAAATCGGTCATTACAACGGCAATCTTTATGTTGCCGCAAAGTGTTATGAACCGGATACAAAAAATATCAAAACCGATAAAAATCATTACCGTGACGGCTGGTATCCTGACGATCATCTGGAATTTTTCGTTGCAAAGGAATTGAAGGCAAAACAGAAAGCGCAATTCGTTTATAACAGTCAAGGCAGCCGCTGGTGTAATCTTACCGCCCACGGAACTTCCGATCAATGGGATGCCGCCGCAAGTATCGGCAAAGACTCCTGGGTGACAGAAGTAAAGATCCCCCTCGCCCTTGCCGGTATCGGTAAGGACTGTATGACCAAACCTTATTATTTCAATCTTGCCCGCATTGCCAATAAAAACCGTTCCAAAGAGATCTATTCCTGCTATGCGCCTGTGGGAACCGGCTTCGGCAATACTGCAAAATATGTAAAGATGAATTTCAAAGGCATTGCAAAGAAGGCGGAAACTTCTTCCGATGAAAAACGTTTGAACCGTTTGGGCAAATGGAGCAAAATGAGATTGTGGAAAATGGGATATGTAAAGGAAGACTTCCTCAATAAGGAAAAGACCGATCCTGCCACAAAGAAATTCCTTGCCATGAAACAGGAAGCGAAAAAACTCCTGAAAGAGAAAGATCTTGGCAAAGTATTGAGTTTCATCTCCTCCTACGAAAAACTTTCTGCGGATCTGGGCAGACCTGCGGTCAACTCCATTTTCGATATCAAAACAAAAGATGCCGCAGTCAAAGTTTATGTTGACGGTAAAGTCCTTGACAAAAATTCCGCCGGAAAATATGAAGTAAACTTTGTGGAAGGCATTACCACCATTGCTGTGGAATGTACCGCAAAAGGCTCCGATCCCAAAGTTGCCCTCAAACTTCTTTCCTGCTCCGAAACAGACGGCAACTGGAAATATTCTGAGTCCGCCGGGAAAAACTGGACAGAAAGAGCATTTAACGACAGCAAGTGGAAAGAACTGAAAACAACCGGATTTTTCTGGGAAAAGGGAGCAGAAAAACTCTATTTGCGTCAGCATGTTCTTTACAACCGTTCCCATGACGGTCCCGACCGCTGCCTCAATCCTCTTGTAAGGGAATGGGGTTTTTCTCTGGATTCCACAGAACCCATTTTCCTCGCATTGTATCCTCCGGTAAAAGATCTCAATGGAGAGTATGAATTCACACTGGATCTGCCTGCAGGGTTCCGTCTTCTGGATATGAAACACGCTTATTCTGCCGGTTGGTGGGGCAGCAAAGTAAAGATGAACTGCATCCCCACTTCCGTAACAAAGAAAGCCATTACTGTCAAAGGGAAGAAATATACCCGCTATGTTCTCAAATATGCGGCAGACGATGTAAGCAGTAAATATACCCACCCAACCATCCTTCCCGTGAAACTGGATTCCTCCAGAAAAGCCGGGGAAAAGGATTCCTTCTATTTCCGCAGAAAACAGGCTGGCAACTTTACAGAACTTACCCAGACACTGCCTGTTGTCATCCTTCCTGCCATCAACGGAAGAATGGCAAAAGAGTTCATGGTCTCCATGTACTGCTCCCGTCCCTACTTCGGGGCAAACGTTTCTGATGAAGCACTTACAGAACTTATGAAGACTGCCTTCAAAGGAGGTCTCAATACCTGGATCCATCAACCCACGACCAAACAGACTCCCTATTTCAAACTCTTCAAGAAACTTCTTGCAGATGCCAATGTGAAACAGATCGCCCATTTCGGCAACTTCCCCGCATGGAGAGGAAGTCTGCGTCCCGGGGAACTGCGTTCCTTTGTGGAAAAAACTCCCGGAGCAAGGGCAAGATACTTTAATGACTTCCCTGCCAATGTATATCACAGTACCGATCTGAAAACCTTGAAGAAAAACTGGTGGGCCGCCGCCATGTACTGCCCCACCTATGTCACTACTGCCGGCAGAGAAAAATTCATCCAGACACTGGCAAATGACCTTACCAGATACTTTGATTGCTTTGACGGGAAACTTTCCGCCTACTGGATCAACTGGGAATCCGAACCCTGGCAGGCCTCCAATGCCTATCTGCACGCAAAAACCGGGCTTGGTTCCTATTGCTTCTGCAACGATTGTAAAAAGGTCTTCTACAAGAGCGTCGGACTGCCTGAAAACAGCAACATAAGCGATGAAGAGATCTATAAAAAATATTACAATGAATGGAAACTTCACCGTTACAAACTGGACGGTGCCGTTCAGGGATTGATCAGGGAAGCCTGTAACAGGATCGGTCTGAAATATATGGTCTATTCCTGGCTGGTACAGGAGCCCTTCTGGATCGCCTGCAAAGGCAAAATCGACTATGCCTTCCCCGGCTGTCCCGGAAACGCTCCGGCAACTTCCTCCAATCAGGAATATATGGATAAGGCAATGACATTCTTCCGGGAAAAACTGGGAATGAACAAAGTTCTTGCCCAGAGATTTGTATTCTTCGGTACTTACTATTCCACCAACGGCCCCGGCGGGAACCTGAAATACGGTGTCATGTCCCCCGACGGCTACATTGATGCAAAGAGCTGGAAAAGCCAGCTTATCCGTGTTGCCGCAACCATGCACGGCGGATGCGACCTTCAAAGTTCCATGGAGTGTATCGGCGGAATCATGTACTGGATCGGGGAAGCCACAAGAGCCATTTCTGACTATGAAGATCTTTTCCTGAACGGGGAAAGAAAAGACACTCTTGCGGTCTCCAAAGATATCAAATATCCGAATCTTCTTGTCCTGACCAAAGGGAAGGAACGCCTTATACTGCTTTTCAACGAAGGAAGCAAACCTGTCACCGTTGACTTGGAAAACAAATCTCTTGTCAAAGGTCAGAAAGCCTCCATCTGGAACAGTAAGACAATAGTGAAAGATCCGGCAAAAATGCGTGTCACCATTCCGGAAAATGATGTAATTCTCATTCATATCAAATAAATCATCTCCTCCCCCGGAACCGAAACCGGGGGAGAAAATAACAAAAAGAAAGGATGCTGAAAAATGAGCAGGAAAAAATTTACAGCGGAAAAGGAATTTCATTCATCCGCAGGTCTGCGGATGAACCGTTCCCGGTTCACTCTGATCGAACTTCTCGTAGTTGTTGCGATCATTGCCATTCTTGCAGGAATGCTTCTTCCCGCATTGAACAATGCAAGAAATACCGCACGGTCAATGGCGTGTGTCAATAATATGAAACAGTTGGGACTTGTGACCCAGATGTATGTGGCAGATCAGAAAGAACAGCTGATGCCTTTGTATGACACCCCTCTTTCCCGTCCGTGGACACAGGCGTTCAGCAATACAGGATACATCAAATGGCAGCTTCAGGATTCCATCACCTACGGGAAAAAGAATCTGAAAGATGGCAAATGGATGTACTGTCCTTCTTATGCACCCAAAGGAATGCTGGCAGATGGAGCCCCCACAAGTTATGTTGATGTTTACGGGAGAAATTCCTACTGTCAGACAAACTTCAAACAGTTGAAAAACCCCAGTACCCATCCCTACTATCTGGATTCCATGACCACCCAGACCGGCGGCCATTACCGCTTTCAGGTTTACGGAATAGACAGAAACGGTTACTGGAAGATCCACATGCGTCACAGCAAAAAAGCCAATATCGCTTTTGGTGACGGGCATGTAGCGGCAATGAACCGTGCAGAGATCGCCAAATTTGATGAAAATCCCGTTAAACAGACCTTTGTTTATTCGGATCTTACCAAACAGCTTTTTGGCAACTTCTATTTCATCATCCACAACAATTTCTAACATAAAAGGAGAAAAAAATGAAATTCAAATCTGTTGTCACCATCGCCGCATTTGCCTTTGCTGCATTCACCGCATTTGCCGCAGAAACTGTTCTTGATATCAATGGAGCATTCAAAGGCGCCCCCATCCCTACAGGCTGGGCACAGAACAGACCCGGAAACTGGGATAAAGATGGCAAATTCACCATCAAACAGATCCCGGAAATCGAAAAAACCGCACTTGCCTTTGAATCCCAGGGCAAAAAAATGCACCTTTATACCAGAAAAGGTATCAAAGTAAAAAAAGGTGATACCATTGAAGTGAAATTCATGGCAAAGGGCAAAGGAAACGGCTTTATCGGGCTTTACAATTACCCTGCAGGAAGTCTCAATGGTCAGGGCTTCAAAGTCTCCGAAGACTGGGCTGAAATCACTAAAAAATATGTGATTTCTTCTGATAAGATCAAAGAAGTGAGAATCGTTTTCGGACTTCAGACCGGCGGCAGTGTGGAATATATGGACTTTTCCGCAAAGCTCATTACAAAATAAAAAGCAAGTCAGAGAGGAAAGTGTGTCATGGAAAGTATCGGGACACTTGTAAAGGCGTTGGACTGGGTTGCCGTTGAAGGCGGCAGGGACTGGCGGGACGGACTGCTGCTGGGCAATGGAAATCTTGCAGCAGTAGCATACGCTCCGGGTCATCTGGAATATGTGATCAATAAAGTGGATGTCTTTGATCCCACACAGGAAGAAGATATGCTTGAAAAGATCATTCCCCATGATGAGTTTTTACGCCGGATCAAGGATATGTCCCCCAAAAACACCTATTTCCTCAATGAACTGGAAAATGCCCCTCTCAAACGCAAACGCCACAGGGATACTTTAAGCTGTGCCGTCATGCGTTTGAGTTCCTGGTACGGGATCGGCTGGAGTGCGCCCCCCGTACCGGTCACGAAAAGACGCCTCTCCCTTTATGATGCCATACTGGAAGAGGAGATGGATTCCCATAATCTGCATCTCAAAGTAAAAATGTTTATTCCCAGGGGGAAAGAGGTCATTGCCATGCACCTTTCCGGTACAGGACCTACCGGAGTTCTCCCTCATATCCTGGAACTTGTACGCCCCAGTGATGACCGTTTGAAAGCCCCCCTCTGGCATACGGAAAAAGAAAATATGCTTGCTTTCACCCAGGCACTTCCCGGCAATAAATCTTATTATACCATTGCGGCTCTTTTCGTTCCCTGTGAAGGGCAGAAAAAGAGTATCTCTTCCGCCAATGACCGCTGCGGCGTTCTGGAACAGACCGGGGAAACGTATTTATATATCACAGTAAAAACCCATAAAAATGCAAAAAAATCTTACGAAGAAGCAATAAAAGAGTTGGAAGAAGCCTCCGATATTTCCTTTGAAAAATTGGAGGAAGGTCACAAAAACTGGTGGCACTCCTATTGGGAAAAGGGAGCTTATGCCGACTTTGGAAAATATAAAGAATTACAGAAATATTATACCTTCAGCTTATATGAACTTGCCTGTGTTTACGGCAAAGCCCCCATGCCCGGACTGAACGGTATGGCGTATGGCCCCCTTACGGAAAGAGTGCCCGGGGTGGGTTGTCAGGGATATGCCCATGACCAGAATGTACAGATCTCCGCTCTGGGGAGCATCCCTGCCAACAGAGTGGAACTCATCAATGCCTTTGCCGACACCTATTTAAATGCAGCAAAAGAGTTGAAAAGAAATACAAGAAAA
This sequence comes from Victivallales bacterium, assembly GCA_045612485.1. Classification (GTDB taxonomy): domain Bacteria; phylum Verrucomicrobiota; class Lentisphaeria; order Victivallales; family UBA1829; genus RGIG5327. The sequence goes on from JAZKZE010000182.1 coordinate 25,270, forward strand.
ACTTTCGGCTGTGACGGGATCTATATACCCCTCTCTACCAATCAGCTGGGGAAAGAAACCCCCACAAAATCCTACCGTTACACCATTTGCGGAAGTGCCTATACCGGCATGGTACTTTGTTACGCATGGAAATACTCACAGGATGTGACACTTCTCAAAGAGAAACTCTACCCGTTACTGCGGGAATTTGTCCTTTTCTATTCCCATATCATGCGTAAGGGGGAAGACGGAAAATATCATCTGGACTGGAGCGTTCCGCCGGAGATCTTCACTCTCACAAGAGATGAACTTTCCACTATCGCCCTTTTCAAACTCTGTCTTGAAACCACCATTGAAGCTGCCAGAATCCTGAAGAAGGATAAAAAATATCTTCCGCAATGGGAAGAACTTCTGGCAAATTACCCCTCCATGCCCAGACGCCCGGACGGTGCCTACTGGGGCGGTACGGATCTGCCGCTCAACCATTTCTTCTATGGAGGACACACTATTTACCCCTTCTTCCCCGCTGCCATTGAAAATGATGTGGATGCGGCACAGAAGACACTGAAATTTATTGAGGAAGAGGCTGTGGAACGCACCTTTGCCGACTGGGATGATAATTTCCACATGAACCATGACTGGAGCGAATTTATCACCACTGCCGCCAACCTGCGGGCAGGCAACCGGGAAAAAGGCTGGAAAAAAGTACACCGTTTTCTGGAACTTTTTGCAAAAGAAAACGGACTCTTTTCCCATGATCCCATTCTCATTGGTCCTGTAAAAGCAAGTGAGGAAAATGAGAAACGCAATGAAGAAAGGATGTACCGCAACCAGATCAATCCTGACGGCGGAAAACTGGATAAAAATGATCCAAATATCTCCCATGTTTCCTGTGTAACGGAAAATCCGGATGCAAAAAGACTTGCTCCTGCTGTAATTGAAGGCAATTCTGCCATAGTATTCCTTGCCTCTGAACTTCTGCTGCAAAGTGCTTTCGGCATCATCAAACTTTTCCCGGGTGTGCCGGAGGATTTCACAGGGGAATATACCTCTTTCCTTGCCCAGGGCGGCTTTGAAGTAGCTTCAAAAATGGAAGAAGGAAAAATCGTTTATGTAAAAATCTATTCCCGTACCGGCGGAAAATTTATCCTTGCCAATCTGAATAATAAGGAAATTACCATGAAGGCAGGGGAAACACTTGAAATAACAGAAAATCTTGAAAGGATCATGTAATAATGAGGATCATTGACGCACACAACCACCCGGACTGGCTGGGACATGATCTTGCCCGTACCCTTGAGAATATGGATCAATACGGCATCAGTCAGGCATGGCTTCTTTCCCATATCTGCCCCCGGCACGAACATCATCAGGTCTATTTTGAAGAGATGAGCGGTGCAGTTCTGGGAATGAGTGACGGTCCCACCCCCTTTGCCCGATGTCTCTCCTACAAGGAACGCGCTCCGGAAAGATTTATTCTGGGGTACTCTCCCGATCCCCGGGAGAAAGAGGCAAGCCGTATGCTGATTGCGGCAAATAAAATCTACGGAGCAAAAATCTGCGGGGAAGTAAAGATCCGTACCATGTATGATTCTCCCGACTGCATACGGTTGTTCCGGACTGCCGGGGAGCTGAAAATGCCGGTAACGATGCACTTTGATTACGACAGGCAGACAACATACAAAGACCCGTGGACAGAATGGTACGGCGGAACGATCCATACTCTGGAAAGAGTTTTGCAGGCGTGTCCCGATACTATATTTCTGGGTCACGCTCCGGGGTTCTGGATCCATGTATCCAATGATGATCTCTGGAAAACAAACTCCTATCCCAATGTGGAAAAAGACGGCATCGTCCCCGGCGGCGAAATCATACGGCTTTTAAGGAAATATCCCAATTTGTATTGCGATATTTCCGCCGGTTCCGGCAGAATGGCTCTTTCCCGGGATAAAAAGTTCACCAAAGAACTTCTCACAGAATTTCAGGACAGATTCCTTTATGCAAGAGATTGCTTTGACAATAAGCATCAGGAACTCTTGAACTCTCTGGATCTTCCGGAAAGCATACTGGAAAAAATCTATTCCGGCAATGCACTGAAACTTGTCCATTAATGAACCATATTTTTTTAATAGTAAGGAAAAACATTTTTATGAGCAGCAAACTTGCGATCCTCGGCGGTACACCTGTTATTGACAAGTGTCCGGAAAAACTCATCCACTGGCCCATTGTCAATGATGAAATGAGAAAAAGCGTCCTCCAGGTTCTGGAAGATGGAAATATGTCCGGAAGTGATATTTCCCGGAAATTTGAAGAAGGTTTTGCCAAATGGCACAATAGAAAATATGCTCTTGCCCACAATACAGGAACCAATGCTCTTATTGCCGGCTTCTACGGTCTGGGCATCGGCCCCGGTGATGAAGTCATTGCCCCAGCCCTCACCTACTGGGCAAGCTGTCTGGGCGTCATTCACCTCGGCGGAAGTGTGGTATTCTGTGATGTGGATCCCTTTACATTGCAGATGGATCCGGCAAGTCTGGAAAGCCGCATCACCCCCCGTACCAAAGCCATTGTAGTCGTCCATTACAAAGCTTATCCCTGCGATATGGACAGAATCATGGCGATAGCCAAAAAACATAACCTTAAAGTCATGGAAGATGTTTCCCACGCCCAGGGCGGTCATTACAAAGGTAAAATGCTGGGAACATTCGGCGATGTTGCCGCCATGTCCCTCATGTCCGGCAAATCCTTTGCCATCGGTGAAGGGGGAATGCTCATTACCGATGATGAAGAGATCTTCCGTAAAGCAGTCCGTTTCGGTCACTATGACAGGATCCCCGCATGTTATAAAAAGGAAGAGTTTGCCGATACCTTCAATCTGCCTGTGGGCGGGGTGAAAAACCGTATGCACCAGATGTCTGCGGCAGTGGGGCTTGTCCAGCTGACAAAATATGAGGCGGAAATAGCCGAGATCGACAAGGCTATGAAATATTTCTGGAACGGGGTGAAGGATATTCCCGGACTCAAAATGGTCTATCCGCAGGAAGAAGGCAGTGACAAAGCCGGCTGGTACGCCAGTCACTTTATGTACGATGCGGAAGCCTTTTCCGGAGTCTCCAACAAGACCTTCTCCGATGCAGTCGCCCAGGAATGTGATACCTATGTCATACCGGGAGCCGCCCTCCCCCTGCATAAATCCTCTCTTTTCAGCACATTTGATATATTTGGCGAAGGCAGGGCAACGGCATCAAGATTCCTGCCGCCGGATGTGGATCCTGCCAAACTTACAGGGGATCTTCCTGTAACAGCCGGGATCAATGATAAAGTCATCAATGATATCTGGTTCAAGCATTGCGATACCCCCATTCTGGATAAATTTATTGAAGCATTCCACAAAGTAGCTGAACATCATCAGGATCTTCTTGCCATCAATGATACCACCCCCCTTATCGGTCAGGTGGCATTCACCCGCAGAAAAAATTGAGGCTTTCCATGAAGGAAATGGATATAACTTTTCATTCCGTAAACCGGTACGGAGAGAAACAGAACATTACAGCAACCGTATATATACCGGATAAACTTTCGGCAAATACGGGGCTTATGATGTTCTGTCACGGCTGGGGCTGCAACAGAAGCCAGCATTTTGACAAGATGAAATACTCCTGTGATGAATTTGATCTTGTCTGTGTGGGTCCGGAATACCGTATGAGCGGTTATGCTTTTGATCCGGTGAAAGGCGGCGGCTGGAGTCAGCCTTATGATTTAAGTTTCCTGCAAACATTTGACTGCATCAATTCACTGCGGAAAGTTCTGGAAATCTATCCGTTTCTCAATAGAAAAAAGATTTTTGCCTACGGGGGAAGTCAGGGAGGGCATATTGTCCTTTTAAGCAGTATTTTTGCACCTTCCACCTTTGCTTTTGTCTATGCCTCCTGTCCTCTTACCCATGTACCGGAAGAAGGGGAAACTCTTTACAACTTTGCCGAAAGGGATTTTTCAGAAGCGGAAAAAAGTGTAAGAAATGTTGTGGAACACGCTTCACACATCCAATGCCCCGTCTACCTGGAGGCGGGAACAAATGATGGAAGCGTACCCCACGCCCTTCATGCAGTCAAACTGGAAGAGCGTTTGAAAGAATTGAAGAAGGATCATCAAGCCGTCTATTATGAAGGCGGCGGTCATGATCTTATGCCCACGACAAACAAAATGGACGCTTATAAAAAAATGATCCCCCATGTACTGAAAAATGCGGCAAATAATAAGACAGATGATTTTCTTGCCGGAAATGTTGTTTCCATACCATGCGAAAATAAGATCCTGAAAATCGACTGGTCGAAAGGACTTTCCGATAAAGAACTTTTCAGTTGGGAAAAAGCATAAGGAAAAACAAATGTATCAGGGAAAAATAATTGACGCACATATCCATCCCTTTACGGATGATACAAATGAGAGTGTGAACATTGCCGCCTACGGGGTGACAAAAAGTGAAGAGGAATTCTTTGCCGAATTGAAAAAATGCGGCTTTTCCAAAGTGTGCGGTTCTGTTCTGCGCAAGGGACCTGCCACTTTTGAAGAGATCAAAGGATTGAACCGCACTGCCCTTGCTTTACGGGACAGACATCCGGAATATGTTCCGGGGATCCATGTGCATGATGAAGATGCGGAAGGCTCCTGTAAAGAATTGGAAGAGATGTATCATATCCATCATGTCCGCTGGATAGGAGAACTGGTGGATTATGCTTTGAAAACAGGCATTTATAACTCCCCGGGAATGATGAAGATCTATGAAACGGCACGGGATCTTTCCATGCCGGTAAATATCCATTGTTCCGATCTTGCTGTCATTGAGGATGTATTGAAAAATTTTCCAACGCTTCCTCTTGTCATCGCCCATCCGGAAGATCTGGGGACTTCAAGAAAACGTTTTGACCTTGTAGCCAAATACCCCAATGCTTATCTTGATGTATCCGGAACAGGCCTTTTCCGCTGGGGGATGCTGCGGTATGCGGTAAATATCTGCGGAAGTGAAAAGATCCTTTTCGGAAGTGACTTCCCCATCTGTTCCCCGGGCATGAATCTGGGAGGCGTTTTAAGTGAACACCTTACAGATCCCGAACTGGAAAATATCCTTTATAAAAACTTTGAAAGACTTACTCAGCAATAATAAAGTACCATTTTTCAGGAAAGAGGGGAACTGTAATTTTCCCCTCTTTTATTTTTTCTTCTGTAATGATCCCGTTTTCTCCGGCAAGCGGGAAAACAAGTTTTACTTTATCCTCCTGTGTATCAAAAGCTATTTCCATATTTTCCCAATGAGTTTTTTCTTTTCCCTGTAAATCGAGGGAAAGGGAAGCTATAAGAGTATTGCCCAGAGGAAGAGTTCTTTTTTTCTCATTTTTTTCATCAAGTAAAGTCTTCAGGGAAGAGGCGAGAAAATGAGTGACCTTTTTTCCGTTTTCCATTATAAAAGTCCGGTGGAAGAAAGGGGGAAGAATTTTTTTACTTTTTTCTTTTTCCGGGGTAAAACTCCGTTCCGGTTCCCAGAAAAGATTTTTTCTCACCTCTCTGCGGCCTTTTTCATTTCCGCAGCAGATGGTATTTCTTTCCGTAAAGATGAAGGAGCCTTCCGGGAAAAATTTTTCTCTTTCAAAGGGCAGAAGAATAGTTTCTTCGATCCAGTTTGAAGAGGATTTTCTACCGGTTTCATCATATATTCCGCAGGGACCGCTTGCTTCGATCCTGTTGCCCCGTTCAAGGAATTTATCCAGTTTGATTCTGTCCTCCCGGGAAAGACAGAGGGCGGAAGGCAGATAAAGGACTTTCACAGAAGAGTTTTCAGCGGGTATATCTGTTACCACATCAAAATCTCTGTCCTGTTCAAAAAGAGTCCGTACTACCGTCATGTAATCCAATACATAATCCACCTGACACATTCCGGCAAAATCATGGGATGCCCGGGAAAAATATACGGCTGTATCCGCTTTGTGTGTTCCGGAAAAATATTCCGGATGATCTTTTTCAAAGTTGAAGGCTCTTTTAATGATCTCCCCCTCATCCGGCAATTCTTTATAAATGGTCTCATCAGGCAGTCCCAGACGGTGTTTCAATGTGGAGATCCAGGTACCGGAACCGAGAAATTTATTGAATGCCCAGATAAATCCGGCTGTATCCGGATAAAAACCGTAGCCCAGTCCGATACAGGAAGCATTTTTTCTTTCAGCAAGAGCCAGATGATGCAGCTGGGAAGATAGATTATGCCAGTATGTTCCGTCAACCGCAGGGGTATTTCCGCACATTTCCAGCATAAGAAAATTGGCACTTTTCAGAAACTCATCCCCGGAAAGACTGTTGGTATTGCAGCCAACAGAAACACTTCCGGAACAGCAGTTCATCAAAGGGAAGTTTTCCGGCAGGGATTCCTTTACAAATTTATTAAAATCCCCTACCGATTCATAACGGAAAGCGATCCATTTACGGAAATCTTCATTTTCCCGGTTTCCCCAGAAAGAAAGATCGGAAGCGTCCGGAAGTTCCTTCCCGAATTTTGCCTGACAGTGCGGACAGATACAGGCCCGGAATCCGGGATAGAAAAAGGCATCATCACACATAAGACCGTCAATGGAACAATCCGCAAGAAGTTTTTGCAGATATTTCCGGTAGGCAGAACGGAAGGAGGGGTTATTGATACAGAACTCCTCTGCTGCATACTGGGGAAGAAACACTGCTTCTTTTGTAAAAAGATCCTTCATCCGCCAGGAATTGAGTTTTTCCCCCGTAAACTCCCAGTTTTCCGCATGTTCATTGATTTCTTTAAGGAAAACATGATCCCTTACAGCCAGACTGGCACTCTCATTTTTTCCGTGAGAAGGTCTTGCAGTAAGCACACAGGAGTGATGATCCCAGAATACCATATTTCTTTCATGCAAAACTTCTGTAACCTCCGCGATATAAGCGTGAAGTCTATCCCATACAGGCATATAGTCCCAACGGAAATGGGCGCCGAACATAATGGCACTGTCACATCCGCCCCCGGCAAGATGATCCGCTCTTCTCCGGATCCCGTCAGAAATTTTCTGATGGGGATAATCCAATATTTCCCGGCGTAACCACCAGCTCGCCATCCGTTGTGAAAACTTTTTATTCATTGCAGCAGCCCGTCTTTCCATTGTTTTCTATTGTAAAACACCTTATGAATATAATTGCTATGATACTTTCTTTCAAGAGCAAATTATTTTTCTGATGCAGGAATTCACAGCTATCCCATAATTTTGTAAAAATGGCATATTTTTACAAAATTATGGGCGTAAAGAAATCTGCTTTCAAAAAAGTGATTTTGTCAGATTTTTTCAAAAATACTTCATTATCCTGTTTTGTGCAACCTTCAGGAGAGAGCCCCAAACGCATTTTGCTTTTTTCACTCCCCTATCCCCCTCTCTTTTTCCTTTTGTGCAGTCAAACTCTTTCGTAATGCGGCAGTTTCTTTTTCCATTATACGCGCCTGCGTTCATTCGGGCAAAAAACGCCCTCATTCTCTCGCGGCTTAGTGCTCGCTGCTGGCTCATACGCTCACAATTC
>JAZKZE010000183.1:0-27711 GCA_045612485.1 Victivallales bacterium
AACAGTTTTTTCCTGCGCCCCGCAGGGGCTTGAATCTCGGTTTACAATTTTTCCCGGGGTTAAAACCCCGGGCTGAGTTCTACCGGCCCTGCGGGACTGTTTTATTTACTGATATGATATTTTATACATACTGTCTGTTTATGGAAATCTGACAAAATCACTTTCTTAAAAAACAATTTTCTTCCGATCAAATATGGCGGAAATACCTGTTTTTTGAAAAATTATGGGATATCTGTGAAAAAAAAATAAAAAAATTTTTCAGCAAACAAATTTAAGAGAATCAATTTATGTAATGATTTCTGTTCTTTCATACTTGAAAAAGAGGGCAAATGAGTGTAAATTAATTTTTTAAAGTTTTTCATTTTACTCAAAATCAAGGGGAATCTATGCAGAGTATCAGAAACATTGCCATCATCGCTCACGTTGACCACGGCAAAACCACGCTTGTGGATCAAATCATCAAACAGGCAAAACTTTTCCGGGAAAATCAGGAAGTACACACCCGTTTTCTGGACAACAACGACCTGGAACGGGAAAGAGGGATCACCATCCTTGCCAAAAATATCAGTATCAATTACCGTGATACCAAAATAAATATCATCGACACTCCCGGTCACAGTGACTTCGGAGGTCAGGTGGAACGTGTTCTCAATATGGCTGACGGTGTACTTCTCCTTGTTGACTCTGCGGAAGGACCTCTCCCCCAGACAAGATTTGTGCTGGATAAAGCCTTGAGACTCAAACTCAAACCCATTGTTGTCATCAACAAGATCGACCGTTCCGATGCAAGACCGGATGAAGTCCTCAATAAAGTTTTTGATCTTTTCATTGAACTGGATGCCACAGAAGATCAGCTGGATTTCCCTGTTCTGTACGCTTCCGGACGCAGCGGCTGGGCTACCACTGACCTGAAAAACGGTTCCCGCGACTCCATTCTTCCCCTGATGGATGCGGTAGTCGATCTCATCCCTGCCGCCCCGGTCAATGAAGGCCCTGCCCAGTTGCAGGTCACCACTCTGGACTATAACGATTATGTAGGCCGTATCGGTATCGGAAGAGTTCATCGCGGAACTTTGAAAGCCGGAGCCCCCCTTTCCGTCATCAAACGCAATGGCGAGATCGTCCCCGCCAAACTCAAACAGCTTTTCACCTTTGAAGGGGTGGGAAGAGAAGATGCCGAAGAAGTCGTCTGCGGAGATATCTGCGGACTTGTAGGTCTGGAAGGTATCGACATCGGAGATACCATCGCCGACAGCGAACACCCGGACAAGATGCCTCCCATCGCCATTGATGAACCTACTCTCTCCATGCAGTTCCGTGTCAATGACTCTCCCTTCTACGGTCAGGACGGAAAATTCATCAGCTCCCGTCATATCCGGGAAAGACTGCTGAAAGAGGCGGAAAGAGACGTGGCTCTGCGGGTGGATGACAACGGAACCGACTCCTTTGATGTAAAGGGAAGAGGGATCCTCCATCTTGCGGTTCTTATTGAAAATATGCGCCGTGAAGGATACGAGCTTACCATTGCCCAGCCCCAGGTCATCACAAAAGTCATTGACGGAGTGGTGAATGAGCCTATCGAACGCCTGACAGTGGATGTTCCCTCCGGAGCTGCCGGAAAAGTCATTGAAGTTGTGGGCTTGAGAAAAGGGGAAATGTTCAATATGGAAACCGGTACGGAACGTGCCTTTATTGAATTCTATATTCCCACAAGGGGTCTTATCGGACTGCGTACCAAGATCCTTAACGCCACTGCCGGTGAAGGGATCATTGCCCATGTATTCTCCCATTACGCCCCCTTCAAAGGCGAGATCCCCCACCGTATGGCAGGAGTTCTCATCAGTATGGGAGAAGGCAAAGCCATTCCCTATGCCATCGACGGACTTCAGCAGAGAGGGATCTTCTTTATCGACCCGGGTACAGATACCTACGAAGGAATGATCGTAGGGGAACACTGTAAGGAAGGGGATATTGAAGTCAATGTGCAGAAGGAAAAGAAACTTACCAATATCCGCGCAGCAAGTTCCGACAGAAAAATGCAGATCGCTCCCAGCGTGAAACACTCACTGGAAGAGGCATTGGAATATATTGAAGCAGATGAATATGTGGAAGTAACTCCTCACTTCATCCGTCTGCGGAAAAAATATCTCACCGAAAATGAGAGAAAGAAACAGCGTCTTGCAAAGATGAAGAGCTGATAAAAGGGAAATAGTATGATCGACTTTATCGGGATATGTAAAAGTTACGGTGCAAGAGATATTTTCAAAGATGTTTCCTTCCGCATCAACAAGGGCGACCGTGTGGGGATCGTCGGTCCCAACGGAGCCGGGAAGACCACACTATTTAAAATGCTTCTTGGAGAACTTTCTGCCGATAAAGGCGAGATCCTTATTCCCAAAAAGACCCGTATAGGCGTCATCCGTCAGCAGCTGGATTTTTTCCGTGAAGATGAGACTCTTCTGGAATTCACCTCTGCGGCAACAGGAGAGTTGGCTCAAACGGAAAAAGATATTGCAGAACTGGAAAAAGAACTGCAAAATACATCTGATGAAACTGCCCGGAACAAACTTCTCATGCGTCTCGGGGAAAAACAATCCACCTTTGAAGCGCAGGGCGGCTATGAAATGCGTCACAGGGCGGAAGCCGCCTTATCCGGTCTGGGATTCAAAGTGGAAACCTTTTCCCATACCATGAAACAGTTTTCCGGCGGTTGGCAGATGCGTGCATGTATGGCAAAAACTCTTTTGTCCGATCCGGAGATCCTGCTTCTTGACGAACCATCCAACTATCTGGATACCCCTGCAGTGGAATGGCTGCGGAAACAGTTGAAAAACTTTCCCGGCACGATCCTTCTCATCTCCCATGACCGTTTTCTCTTAAACTCCATTACCACAACGACCCTTGAGATCAATAACGGTTATGCAACAACCTATAACGGCAGTTACAGCAAATATATCGTGGAACGGGAAGAGCGTACCAGAGTAGCGGAAGCCGCCCAGGACAATATCGACCGGAAAAAGGAACAGCTGGAACGCAACATCAACCGTTTCCGGGCAAAGGCAACCAAAGCCGCCCAGGTGAGAAGCTGGATCAAAATGCTGGATAAGCTGGAAGATACGGATGTCCCGGATTCTTTGCACTTTCAGGGCGAGATCCGTATTCCCGATCCCCCTCATTGCGGAGCGGAGACCTTCCGGCTGGAGGATGTGACATTCTCCTACGACGGCAAACGCAATATCCTTGAAAACATCTCCTTATCCATCAACCGGGGCGACAAGATCGGTATCGTGGGATATAACGGCATGGGAAAAAGTACGCTTCTCAAACTTATTGCCGGAGTAAATCAGCCCACAAGCGGAAGATGTATATTGGGGCATCAGGTCATTACCGGTTATCAGGCACAGGAGTTCGGTGAACTTCTGCCGGGAAACAAGACTCCCATTGAGATCGTGAAAGAAGCCTCCGGCGGGAAAGCGGAATCCAAAAGAGTGCGGGAAATTCTGGGAGCTTTCGGTTTTTCCGGGGAGGCGGCTGAAAAGATGTGTGAAGTATTGAGCGGAGGAGAAAAGATCCGGCTCTGTTTTGCAAGGATCTTTGTCAATCCTCCCAACCTTCTTATCCTTGACGAACCTACCACCCATCTGGATATCGCCGCCCGTGAAGCATTGGAAAAGGCGGTAAAAAGTTATACGGGAACGGTTTGCATTGTAAGTCATGATATTGAATTTATCCGGGCGACAGCGGAAACTATTATTGAAATGCGTACACCTTCCGTAAGGATCCATTACGGCAATTATGATTATTACAGGGAACGCATCGCCGCAGAAGAAGCTGCGGCAAACGCAAGTATCGCAGAAAATAAAGCGGACAGTAAAGTGTCCTCCGCTTCCGACAGCAAGGAACGCAGACGGGAACGGGCGCAGAAACGGCAGGAACTTTCCAAAGAAAAACGCAAACTGGAAAAAAATGTTGCCGAACTGGAAGAAAAAATCACTGAAGCGGAAGCGGAAAAAGAGGAGATCATCAATCTTCTTGCCGCCCCCTCCCCCGAAAAGAATTTTTCCGATTTGAGGAAAAAACTGTGGGATCTGGAAGAATTTATCGAAAAGACCACTCTTGCATGGGAAAAAAGTGCTTCCCAGTTGGAAGAACTCATGGTCAAATATAATGAGATCCATGAGGATTAAGGGAAGTACGGATTAGTACGGAGAAAAGACGGATGGGAGCAACGCCGGGGCAACGCAGAGTGAGAAATGCCCGATGGAGAGAAAATTACTTTCTTCCTTTTCCTTTATTATGGTGTTCTCTTGCAAAAGCGGCAGGAGTCATTCCCATTCTTTTCTTGAATTCCCTTGTAAAAAAAGGAATGTTATTATATCCGCACAGATTTGCCACATCGGAAACGGCAAGATCCTCCCGCATGAGATACCATTTCGCCATCATAATACGCTGTTGAATAAGATATTCAATGGGGGAGCAGTTTTTTTCTTTCATAAAAAGATTGTATAAAGTGCGTACCGATACACCGCAATCGGCGGCAAGAGAGCTTGTGGTATATTTTCTTGCAGGCAGTCTTGCCATAAGATAAGTGATTCTCTTAAATTCATTGCTTTTATCATGCCATTCGCATTGTCTGGCAATTTCTGTGATAAGAGAATAGCAAAGAGAGGAAATGGTATGCAGAGTATATTCATTCTGTTTTTCACACTCCTGCCGGATACGGTCAAAACATTCCCGGATCCTCTGCAATTCTGATAAATTGGGAAAAACGGTCTCGGCAAGGATCCCGTGATCCATAAGCAGGGCAACAAGTGGCCCCGGATGAAAAACGATATATTTTCTTACCGCGGTTTCACTTCCCTGGTTTTCCAGAAAGAAATTCTGCCAGGGATGACACAGAAAAACATCGCCTTTTTTCAGAATTTTCTTATACTCTCCGTACCGGAAAGAGAGTTCCCCTTCCGAAATAATACTGCACTCATAATATGGCTGAAGCCCGTTTTCAACAGTTCCGCCGGGAACAAAGGATTCCTCTCCCAGACAATACATTCCCAGAGCAAACTTATGGATCCCTCTTCCGGCACTGCTGTCCACATACCGTTTTTCCCGGACGGAAGGATCGCCGGAAATACGTTCTATATCATAATAAGTATAAAGTTCTTTTTCTGCCATAACCGCATCCTGTTTTTTGCCGGATAATGCAAGTTTACACACCTTGAAATAATATCTTTTCAGCATATAATATATAGTGATATAAATATTTTTCAAATGAGAAGGGAAAAAAGATGAACTCAAATAACAGAAAAACTTTTACTCTTATTGAGTTGCTTGTTGTCATTGCCATTATCGCCATTCTTGCCAGTATGCTTTTACCTGCATTAGGCAAAGCAAGGGAACAGGCATACGCCATCAAATGTGTCAACAATCAGAAACAGATCGGACTTTGGATGATCTCCTACGCCACCGACTTTAACGAGTGGAGTGTGGGTTCCTACCGGGGATTTATTCATAATCCGGAAGGAAAGCAGGATAAGGATAAAGCTACGTGGGTATCATTATTCAACAGTGATTCTACGGCTTGTGCCGTACCTTATTTCAACCAAAAGTCTATACAAAAATTTCTCCATTGCAATACTGCCGCCAATCAAACAAACAGTTATGTAAACAAGGAAACCGGCGGAAATGGATATATGGGCTATTACACTGTAAACGAATATTTGTGCCGGGGTGATAAAGATAGAAAACAATATCAATGGATCACAAGCAATGGGTACATGTTCTTCAAACCCTCCACCATAAAACTCCCCAACCGTACCATGTGGACGATGTGTACACGCAGATACAGTGATATAGGTTACCGTTTCTGGCATGGTAAAGCTGCCCAGCTTCTGTTTACGGATCTTACCGTAAAGAAACTGTATTTAAGAGAAATCTATAATAAAACAAGTCAGACCACCGTATGGAATTATTACCCGTGCAGCGGAAGCCCCAAGCTGACCAATTTTTAATAAAAATCAAATCATAAACAATAAAAAAAAGGAAACAAATGAGTAAAAAAAGATTTTTCACCTTCGCAGCAACATTGCTTTTTGCTTCGGTATGTTCTGCGGATTTTCCCCTTGCGGAAAATGGTAAAAGTTCCTGTAATATCGTGGTAAAAAAAGATGCCCCCCTGCCCGTATCCTTCGGAGCAAAGGAACTTGCCCTTTTTACAGAAAAAGTAAGTTCAGCAAAAATCCCGGTAACAAACAGTGCCGTAAAAAATTTGAAAAATATTTTTGTAGGTACTCTTGCCGATAAGGATCTTGTAAAAAAATCCGGTATCGACGCAAAAAAATTAAAAGAGGATGGTTTTGCCCTCACGGTAAAAAACAATGTCATTTATATTGTGGGGCAGAATCCCAGAGGAGCGTTGTACGGCTGCTATGAGATCGTGAAAAAATATGCCGGTGTGCGCTTCCTCTTTCCCGGTGAGGATGGTACTTACTATTCTGCAAAAAAGAGTATCTCCATTCCGGAACAGAATACCATTAAAAATCCTTACCTGCGTTACCGCCTTCTCCAGTGCGGAGATGAGATCAATGGCGCAACCTTTCTTGCAAGAAACAACCTTTTCGGCAGTAAGGGAGCATGGCATTTCTTTGATAAGAAAGGCAGACGCACAGGAACTGCCGATATGTTTGAATCTGTGGCTGTAAAGACCAATGCCACTGCCGGAAACTCCCATATCCAGAGTGCCATGATGAGCGGTTGGCAGGGGAAAAAAGCCTTTGAAAAACTTTATAAGGAACATCCGGAATATTTCCCCCTTATCGGCGGCAAACGCATCTTCATCCATCACGGTGGAGACCCAAATCCCTGTATCAGCAATCCCGGACTCCTTGACCTTATGGCAGAAAACCTTTACAACCGTGTAAAGGGCAAATATGGCGCGCAGGAACACGTAACGATCGGCAACAACGATACCACCACATGGTGTGAATGTGCCAACTGTAAAAAACTGGATGATCCCGCCACCGCCGGAACAAAAGGGGCAAGAGCCAACCGTTACTGGTATTTTGTAACGGAAGTAGCCAAACGGGTATGGAAAAAAGATCCCTCCATCAATCTGGGCGGCTGGGCATATCAGGATTTTTGGTATCCTCCCACAAAAGTAAAAATCGATCCCAGACTCCGGGTCATCATCTCTTTCAACAATCAGTGCTGGAAACATACCATCACCGATAAAAAATGTACGGTCAATGCGGAACTTTTGCGGATCATGGCGGCATGGAAAAAGACAAAACACCCCTTTATTGTCAACAGAGATGAGATCGCCGCAAACGGTTCCGTAGGTTCCAACTTCCTTCCCTCGGAAAGAGTTCTCTATGAAAATCTGAAAAGTTATCCTTCCATCGGTTTTTCCGGTACTTACTTCTGTGTAGGCTCCCCCTTCCCCGCTTTCAATAAGAGAACCATAAACAAAGAACCCTATTTCGGAAAAAATTACCGCTATGCCGCCATGTGGCAGACCTGTTATATTTCCGCTCAATATATGTGGGATATAAATTGTGATTTTGATAAACTTTATGAAGAAGCCAACTCTCTTTTCTACGGTAAAGCATGGGAGGGCGGATATAAAGAATTCAGAAAACTTCTCACAAAATATTTCCTTGAATCCCCCGGCTGTATGGGCTGGGGACAGGGTGCGCCTCTGGGCAGATGTCTGGATCAGGCGGGAAGCGAGGAAAAACTTGTTTCACTCATGGATAAGGCTGTGGAAGCGGCAAAAACCGATAAAGATCCCAGAAGCCTTAAACACATCCTTCAGGCAAAAGAGATCTTTGAAATGACCTGGCGCAAACAGAGAAAAAATTACCTTGACAACTTTAAGGAACTCAATGTTTACCGCCGTACCGCCCCCATAAAGATCGACGGTATTCTGGATGAAGCCGACTGGAAAAATGCTGACGCTCTTTCCAACTTCAAACCCGGAGGCCACACTCCCAAGAATGCAAAAGTACAGCCTTCCTATGTGAAAGTAACCTACGACCCCGACTTCCTTTATATTGCTGTGGAATGTATGGAACCTGCCGCTGATAAAATCATAGCAGGCAAAAATATCAAAGACCGCTGGAAAGAACTGGGCAATCATCTGGAACTTTTCTACAATTACCCGGATATGGCGGAAAAATATTATCACCTTGCCATCAATTCCAACGGGGAAGTCATTGATGCCATCCAGCACTCCATCTCCAAAAGGGATAACTCTTTCAATACGAGAGCAAAAATCGCAACGAAAGTCCTGAAAGACCGCTGGATACTGGAAATCGCCGTCCCGGCAAACGAGATCGGGATGAAATGCTATGACGGAAGTACATGGAAACTCAATGTGGGAAGAAGCCGGAAAGTAAAAGATCTTGCCAGTTACAGCAGTGAAGCCCTTAATGTGGAAACTTCCTCCTGCTGCAACGGGAATTTCCACGGAGCAGCCAATTTTGTCAATATCAAGTTCACCCCCAAACGTGCTTCCGGAATCGCCCAGAGCCATGATACATCCGCATGGAAAAACGCCGATTTCAATACTCTTGTACCGGACAGCAGTATAAGCAAATACTACCGTTACAACCGGAAAGGTACATGGAAATTTGAAGATGAGAAAAATCTTGTCCCCAAATTCTGGACCGTAAATGCCGGAAGCGTGGGAACGACAAAATGGGATGAAAAAAATCCCTCCAACAGTTATATCCAGCTGGAAAAAGGCTATATTACCCAGTACTTTGTCTCCTCTGACAAAGGAAAACTGAAGATCTCCTTCCGTGCCAGAGGCAAAGGCAGTGTCATGCTCTGGACAAGCAGTTTCAAAAATAAAGCCTCCAGAACGGCAAAAGGTTATGAGCAGATCAAATCTACCGGAAAAAACAAAGTATTCAAACTTACTGACAAGTGGCAGAATTTTTCCTATGAAACAAAGAAGGCGGGAGTTCCCACGGAAAGAGTGGCGATCCGCTTTACGGTTCTCAAAAACAGCGTTCTTGATCTGGATGATGTGTATGTGACCCCCATACCGGAATAAAAAATAAAAAAATATTCTGAAGGAAAAGGGAATTTTTACAGATCCCTTTTCCTTTTTTTGTGCGGACGCCTTGCGCTATAATACAAATTTTTATCAGGATAATACAAACAGTATTTCTTGTTTTTTCAAAAATCCATAGTACATTCACCTATGTAAATCAATCCAACAGAAAGGAATTTTTTATGAAAAGAAAAATGCTTCTGACGGCTCTTTTTCTCTGTACCGTATTCCTGTTGCCGGTACAGGCAGAAGAGATCTTTTCCACATCTTTTTCCGGACAGGATGGAAAAATCTACGGTAAAGGAATAAAGGAAATTTCCAGCCCCTTCGGTAAAGGCATGTTTTTCCCCGGAGAAATCGGCAATTTTATTTCTTTTACTCCACCTGCGGGGGAAAAGGATCAGGAATTTTCTGTATCCGTATGGTTCAAAGTGGATGCACTTCCGGCAAAGACCTCTCCGAAAAACAAACAGGCATATACTCTTTTCTGCCGGAACTGGGATGTGAGACTCATTCTTTCCTCTACCGGAAAACTTGATACCCAGGTAACGGTGGGAAAAGATTATTTCACTTTAAGCGGCGGCAAAGTCATGCCCGGAGAGTGGAACAATATCGTCTATACTTACAGTGTCCCCAAAAAAGAATATGCCCTCTATGTCAATGGTACTCTTGCCAATTCCAGAAAAATGACCTATAAAAAGGTCTATCCCCGTCCCTTCTCCACAAAAAACCTCTATTCCTTTGGTTCTCTCCCCGGTTTCTGGCCGTTGAAAGGGATTCTGGGTAAAGGAGCCATTTACGATAACGCCCTTACAGCAAAAGAGATCCTCTCCGCTGAAAAAGAAAATATAAGAAAAGTCCTTCTTTCCCTGAAAACACGGGTGGAAAAGGAAAAAAACAATGCTTCCCTGCTGAAAAAAATCGAGTCTGTCTTAAATGGAAAAGATTTTGTACCGGGTATCTGGATCTCTCTTTCCAGAGAGTGTGCGGAACTGGAAGCAAAAAACCGTCTTGCAGCAAAAGGATCCATCAATAATGAATTTCTGTATTATGCCGTGGTCGATCCCATGGGCAGAACCACCTATCTTCCGGACAGCTCCCTTCCGGAAAATTCCATCAATGAAAAAATCAGAACGGTTGCGGCAAAGGATGAGTTTGAACCGGCGTCTTTTGTAGTCAGTCCCCTGAAAGACGTGAAAGATTTTCTTCCCGTAATGGGGGAATTGAAAACAAAGGACGGGAAAGTATTTCCTGCCTCGGATATTGATATACGCCTTGTGAAAGTCCTTGTCCAGTCCGGCGGCGGAGCAGTCAACCGCCATATCCGGGTACTGAAAGCTGTTGCCCTGCTCCATGATGACGCTCTTGTGAAAGTGGATACTGAAAAAATGGAAAATTATCTGCGGCTTTCTTTCCCCGGAAAAACAGAATATCAATGGATCAGCAAACAGGATGCAAGCAACCGCTTTCATATTTATATGTCCAGCAAAGCCAACCCCATTTATGATGCAAAAACCCTGCAGGCCCTGGATCTGAAAAAAGATAAAAAACAGCAGTACTGGATCACCTTCCGGACAAAAAAAGATACTGCCCCCGGCTTGTATGAAGGGAAACTTTTTCTTACTGCCGGAGGAAAAAATATCCAGACGATCCCTGTAAAGTTCCGTGTTCTGGATTTTACCCTTCCCGACCCCAAAACCAATTATGATCCGGCAAAAACATACTATGCAAGTATTTATTACTGGGCACAGGATTCCGCTTCTTTCAAAGATGGTTCCATTACTTCCAGAGGAAGAAATATGGAACAGACAAGAGCGGATCTGAAAAATATGTATGAGCATGGAATCCGTTACCCCTCCGTGGTTCAGGAGCTTTTTGTTCCGGAAAAATGGCAGTGGAACGCCTATGGCAAACCGGAAAAAGGAGGCAGGATCTTTGTCCCGGATCAGCATTTTGTTGATGCCACCAGACGCCGCCTTGCGTTATTGAAAGAAAGCGGCATGAAACTGGATCCCTTCTTTATCCATACAGGCGGAAATTTCGGGTACAGAGAGTTTTATAAAAGAAGGGAACATGAAAAGGATCTGAAAAGATTTATTGAAAAAAGCAATGATTTTTTTGTAAAGGAACTGGGGCATAAAAATATCCTTCATTACGGACTGGATGAAGCAACAGGCAAAGCCCTTACCGGTCAGTTTGAAGTATGGAAGGATATACAGAAACTGGGGACAAATACCTTTACGACGGCGGCGATCGGTTCCATTCCTCTTGTGGCTGGAAAAATCAAACTTTTGATCGCTTCCGGCGTTCCGGCAAAAAAATATTCCGATCTCTGCCACAGCAAAGGTACTCTCATCTGGAACTATGCAAATCCCCAGGCAGGGACAAAGGATCAGCCCTTCCCCTACCGTGCAAATTTCGGCTTCGGCTGTTATTCTGCCAATTACGACGGTATTGCAACATACTCTTACAATACCACAGCCTTACACCCGTGGAACGACTTTGACAACAAAGTGGAACCCGACCTTGCTTTTGTTCTGCATACCGCCGACGGCATGGTGGATACCCCCTCCTGGGAAGGCTACCGGGAAGGGATCGACGATGTCCGGTATGCTACCATGCTGCGTCAGCTGATCCTGCAATATAAAACCCATCCGCAGAAAGGGAAAATCGCCCTTTTGGCAGATAAATTCCTCAATCTCATCAATGTCCACGATCCGGAATTTGATCCCTCCTGGACCCGCTTGCAGATCATTGAATTTATCCTTAAACTTACAAAGGAAACCAAATGATGAAAAAGTTTTTGATTTATACAACTGCGTTCCTCGCTCTGTCACTCTTTGCACAGAATCCCTCTTATCAGGCATCCTATTCAGAAAATGCGCCTGTTCTTGACGGAAAAATGGATGATGCTGTATGGAATAAGGCAAAATGGAGTTCTTCTTTCCGCACAAGAGTAAAGAATACCCAACCTGCTGCCCCCACCCTTTTCAAAGCCATTTATACTTCCGACGCACTTTATATCGGAGCAAAATGTACGGAAAATGAGATGGAAAAGATGAAAAAGGAGAATAATTATACCGAATTCTGGCTCTATGATGTCATTGAGATCTTTCTTCTTCCTTTCCATAACGAAATGCAGCACTTTATATGCAGTGTTTCCGGCAGTATGAATGAAGAGATCCCCGTCCAGACCTCCGCCCGTACCAAACGGCAGACTGCATGGGCGGCAAAGGCATACAAAGGGAAAAAGGAATGGTATATAGAATTCTGTATTCCCCTCTATATGGTGGGAAAAGCTCCCACTGGGGCAGAGAGTATCTCTTTCCCTGTCAATGTATGCCGCAATTCCACACCGGCAGAGGAACTTTCCTCCTGGTCTTTCCAGAAAGGGAGTTTCAAAGTCAAATCCGGCTTCGGTACATTGACACTGCTTCCCGCCCCTGCCGGGGAGAGAAAGAAAATAGCAGAAAATCTCAAACGTCCCCACAGTATCTCTCTTGTAAAAAGATGGAAGGAGATCAAGGAAGATCCTGCATGGCAGTATCTGCTTTCACAGGAAAAGGAAACGGTAAAAAAACTCAATTCCCTTTGCGGCACTTATGAAAGTGTCAGAAAGAATGCTTCTACCATTTTTGAAACGCTTTCCGCACTGGAAAAGAAAAGAGCTGAAAGCGTAAAAGCACACAAAAAGGCTGTGATGAAAATGCTTTTCAACGATTGAAAAATTTTTTCACAGTAAAAAACTTTTTCCATCCCGTTTTCCCCTTGTAATACCGGGGAAAACGGGATAAATTATATCTGACAGTGCAAATGGAGGAAATATACCATGGAAATGATGAAAGGGGCCGTCAGTGACGGCAGAGGAAATATATGGATCCAGGATGTCCCCATGCCTGTGATCGGTGACTATGAATGTCTTTGCAGGATCGAAGCGTGTGCCACCTGTACGGGGACGGATATGATGAGTATCACCGGCACGATCTCCTGGGCGACCCCGGAGCGGTTCCCTGCCCTGATAGGACATGAAAGTGCAGGAACCGTCATCAAAACCGGCAGAAAAGTACGCAACATAAAAACAGGCGACCGTTTTCTGCGTCCGGCAGCATGGTATCCCGGTGAATACAGAAACAGGATTTTTTCCATGATGGGCGGTTACGCTCAATACGGGATCGTCACGGATACTGCGGCTCTTCTGGAAGATCACCCCGGAACCAAACTCAATGGTTATATAAAATTCCAGCAGAAACTCCCTTCCGCAGAGGAAATATCTTCCGTGGATGCCACCATGCTTGTCACGTTGAAGGAAATCTACAGTTATATCACCTCCCTGCAAATCCATTCCTCCCACACTGTTGCAGTTATGGGCGGCGGAGCTGTGGCAATGAGTATGTGCTTTTTTGCAAAACTTGCGGGAGCAAAAGTCATTGCGGCGGCAAGACGGGAGGATTCTTTACAGAAATGTTATATGGCGGGAGCAGATATTCTCATCAACACGGCAAAAGAGGATCCCGCCACCGCCCTGAAAAATGCCGCCCCATCCGGAGTGGATTTTCTGCTGGACGGTGCCGGTTCTGCGGAACTTCTTATTACAGCAGCCAATGCGCTTGCGGAAGGCGGTTCCATCTGTTCCTATGCTTCCGGACTGGACAAAGGACTTCTTCTGGAAAAAATCACCCCTCCCGGTTACTGGAAATTTGTACGGCAGGGACCTTATGAAACAAAGGTGCATGAACATTTTCTCACTCTGATCCGCATGAAAGTCATTCCCTTCTCCCTTTTCTATTCCCATGTAATGCCGCTGGAAAACATTGCGGAAGGATTTGAACTTATCCGGAGCAAAAAAGCACATAAAATCGTTTTTACAATGGAGTAAAATAATGAAGATCCATATTTTCGGCTGTCTTTCCGGTACAGAACCCATGCAGAATAAACACCATACCTCCTGGGCATTGGAGATCCATGATACTCTTTATATGTTTGATGCCGGGGACAACTGCGCCCATACTGCCTTTCTCAAAGGATTGGATCTGACAAAGATCAAAGCTCTTTTCATCTCCCACCCCCACAGGGATCATATTGACGGACTTTTTCATCTTACCGGAGTCATCTGCAAGATCCTGGAACTTAATCCAACCCGTCCTCCGGTGACACTTCCTGTTTATACATCGGAAAAAAGAATCGTTCCGGCAATCAATACTCTTATCGACATCAATGGCAATCACCCTTATTTCACTCTTCTTCACCAGGATTTTTCAAAAGCGGGAACCATTTTTGCCGATGAAAATATTGAAATAACGGCAAGCGGCACAAACCACATGGAGAAAGATGCCGACGGCACATTCCGGTCATGGAGTTTCCGGATCAAAGCGGAAGGCAAAACCATTATCTATTCCGGGGATGTGAAAAGTCCTGACGAACTGGATATCTTCCTGAAAGAGGGCT
The DNA here is from genome assembly GCA_045612485.1 of Victivallales bacterium. Classification (GTDB taxonomy): domain Bacteria; phylum Verrucomicrobiota; class Lentisphaeria; order Victivallales; family UBA1829; genus RGIG5327. Next base: position 14,501 of record JAZKZE010000183.1, read on the forward strand.
GTGACTTTGTTCTTATGGAATCAGGTCACCATAATCCCCCGGAAGTATGCAAAAAATGGAAAGACGCCGGTTATAAGATCGGCAATCTTCTTTTTCTTCATCATGGCAGACATTTTCTCCGGGATGAGGAAAAATGTTTTGCATTGTGTAAAGAAGTCTGGGGAGAAAATATCGCCTTTGCCTATGACGGCATGACTGTGGAAGTTTAATAGTACAGATAAGTACGGAAGGGTTTGCAATTCTTCCGTTCCAACCGGTAAAAAAGCCGTTACGGAAAATTCATCCGTAACGGCTTTAATATTTTTATGTATTTTACTTATTTTGCTCCGGCAAGATAGCAATCATCTATATCGATCTCACTACCTTTGACCGCCTGGATCATCAGCATGTGAACTTCTTTTTTGTCCGCTTTGTTGGGGCGTTCAAAAGTAAAACTTTCATACTTCCAGTCGGGAGAATTTACAGCAATCTTTTTGACGCCTTTACTGCCTCTGCCTGTCCATTTGGGGGTATAGGCATAACGCAGAACTGTAAAAGCAAGCTGACCTTTTCCTCTTACACGCAAGGTGACTTTGATATTGTCATCCTTGAACTTGTATTCCTGGAAGATAAAACCGCTTCTCATCCGCACAAAGTAATTTTCCCTGCTTCCGGGGTGAAGAAGCATTTCCAGATCTCCGCCATACTGGGCTCCACCGGAAAGAGCATAACTTTTGGGTTTCATGCCGTCTTTAAGTTTCCAGTGTTTGTAATATTTTTTCGGCTTTTCCACTTCATTGAATGAGCCGTTCTTCCAGAAACGGGTATCCACTTCCGTACGGTTTCCGGCGGAAACCTCTCTGGGGGCGGCAAAGGAGACAGCATGGAAGACATCCACACTGTGGGCTTCCCCCTGACTCCAGGTGGTTACTTCCCCTTTTTCGCCTTCTACTTTTCTATTACGCATCACATTCATTTTAAGGACAGTTCCGGGAGTAAGAACGCTTCCTGTGATGGAACGCGCCGGAATCTTTGCTTCAAGAACCCATCTGTCTTTTTCTCTGGCAGTCTTTACCTTGATGCCGGATTCCCAGCTCAAAGTAAGGCCTTTCTGACCGGGAGCATGGGAGCCGTCGCAAACGACACCATTGGAGTTGATCAGGATCTGGAAGTAGGAAGCACCCAGAATGGGATCATTGAGGAAGAGTTCAATATTATTATCCAACCAAACAGAGCTGTCATGTTTTGTTTCATAAACATACATTTTGTCAGGAGAGGTTTCCAGACATTCCACACCTACATAGATAAACTCTTTATCATAGGCAAGTTTCACCGCAGTCTGATTTTTTACGGGACTATTCTTGTATGCTTCTTTGAAGCGGGTGACAGTATCGGCATTTTTCCAATCCCGTTCATTCAGTTTTCCGTCGATTGTGATCTTGCCCATAAGAGGATAGGCTTTGATCTCACGGAAATTATTGATGTAGTCATTATAAGCCTTTACCCATGTCTGCATGAAGAATGCTTTTTCTTCCTGAACGTGTTTCAACGCTCTGGGGTCGGGATCAGTTTTGGCAGCCTTTTCCGCAGCAGCAAGATATTTGAAAAGTTTTTCCTGTGCGCCCGGTACATCCAGGAACTTGCCCACAGGGGAACTGTGACCATATCCCCAGCAGCCGGGGGCATCCATAAAGAGTTTGGTAAGATATTTACGGAACTCTTTTATACCGCCCTGCCAGCCTTTGCCGTAATAGAAGGCATTGGCTTCCTCATATTTTTTATCATAATCGGCATTGACATCCCAGTGGAAAAGCATTGCCATATACATACTCTGCCACATACGTTTGAAGACAGTCTTCTGTTTGGCGACATCATAGCGTTTGGGGTTATAATCTCCGTCTGGCAGGGAGATTTCCGTATGCATACCGATAACGGAAGGCATATTTTTCTTATAGTATTTGAGAGTATCCACCCAGCGTTTTTCGCAGGGGAGGAAAAGATTGCCGAAACGGGAGTTCATCTCGTAGGTGAAAATGGGTACTTTTGTATCGCTCCAATCTTTATTGTACTTATAGTACCATTTATTTGTGGGGCAGTTTTTATCATCCAGATCATGCCGCCAGCAGCGTCTGTGATTGGAAAGCATCACCCGTTCCACACTTGTATCCGGCTTGACGCCCACAGGGGGAACAGAATAATTCTGATAGGTCCATGCCCCCAGACGCACATTGGGTGCAAGTTCCTTTACCCGTTTGTGTACGGCATTGGCAAAGAGCCAGTAACGGGTGGAAACGATCCCCTGTTCCTTTTCTTCTTTGGGATCCTGGGCAAGGCAGTTTTTGCACTGGCACCAGGCGGTGGTATCATTGTTTCCGAAATCATAGATGAGGCTGTAAGGAGCAGCCGACTTGGTGAAATAGGCAATATTCTGTGCAAAGATCTCGATCACAGCAGGATTGGAAGTACAGGGCTGGGGTACAGCTCCTCCGTGGAAACTTCTGACTCGTTTGCCTTTATAAAGGGGGAAATAATCCGGGTGTTCAGCAAAAAGTTTTTCCGCAAAAGCCTGCTGTTCTTTGTGACTTCTTACTTTACCACTTTTGGAATCAGGTACTCCGGTAGAAGTTACCAGAGGACCGAAAGCGTGACCGCCGGCAGACATTTCAAAATCCATTTCAGCAAGTCTTTTCCTGAAAGTCTTGTTGAGAAGAATAGAACGGGGAACGGCAAAACGCATATTGTTTCTTACGCCCCATGTCCAGGAATCAAAGTTTCTGGAATACCAGCTCTGGGCGACAGCCCCCCATTTACGGTAGAGGAAGTCGGGATTGTGTTCATATTTGCCTTCGGGAACGGAGATGGTGGGTTTTACTTTATAGTATTCTCCTTCATCCCCGGGATAGAGCCAGCGGATGCCGCCGTAACGTTTGAGTACTTCGTATGCACCATAAAGGATCCCCCGTTTATTAAGGGCGGAAATGGTGAGAGTATTACCTTTTGCAGTAAGGCGGAATCCGTCTTCTTTCAGGAATTTATCTTTTTTCAGGATTTGAAAGGCGATAACGGTCTTTCCTTTAACTGCCTTATCGGCGATGACAGGCTTTTCCCCTTTGGCGATTTTCCCTAAATAGAGAGATAATTCCCTTGCTGCAAAACCCTGTACGGGACACTTTGCATCACTTTTCACAATGACGCATTTACTCTTTCCCTTATCCATGAGCGTCAAATCTTTCCCCATAAGGGGCAGAAATGCAGCCGCAAGGAGAAGGATACTTACACTTTTTTTCATTTGTTACTCCTTTGTTTGTTTTTCATGAAAACGGTCTTTCTCCGGAATGTATAATAGCAGATAAAAATAAGTTTTCAAGTTATAGAAACTGATTTCAGCAGACAAACAGGAATAAAAATGCAATTATTTGCAATATTTAAGAGTATTTTTCAGTAAAATCCAATTTTTAATGTTTGACATACAATATGTCAGTATGCTATATTACGGAAAAAAAATCACCAAACACAAGGAGTAAAAAATGAAAAGAATCGCAAGTGTCATCCTTTTGACAGCCATTCTCCTTCCCCTTGCCGGTAAGGATATTGTGCTTATGGAAAAAGGAAAAAGTAAATGCGTCATTGTGAAAAGCGATGCTGAATGTCCCGTACAGGCTCATGCGGCAAAAGAACTTTCTTTGTATCTGGGGAAGATCGGTAATGGAGAAAAGCCTGCCATCGTCAGCAAAGCTGTCAACGGGAAAGCCGTGATCACCTTCCAACTGCTGAAAAAGGATAAATTTCTGAAAGATGACGGTTTCCGCCTTACCGCAAAAGGCAATACCATCACCATTTCCGCATTGAAAGGAAGAGGACTTCTTTTTGGAGCATACGAAATTCTGAAACGCTACGGCGGCATCCGCTGGCTTATTCCGGGTGCGGAAGGGGAATATTATAAGGAGAAATCCCTTATTAAAGTACCTGAAGGCAAATATGAAAAAAATGCAGATTTTTCCATGCGTAATATCGTTACCGTATGCATGAATTCCAACAGCCCCATCTGGGATACCTGGGACTGGGGAATGAGAAACAATATGTCCATCATGCCCGGAGCCTGGGTACAGAAGAATAAAAAGTTCAATGAATTCCACCTTTCCCGCGGGTCAGATCTTGCCGCAGGAGGACACGTTTTCTCCTATCTGCTTACCCACAGAGGCATTCCGGATCCCGTAACCGGCAAGGTAAGAAACGGTAAAGAACAGGAAGAATACGAAAAGAAACTTTTTGCAGAACACCCGGATTACTATCCTCTTATCAACGGCAAACGTGTCCGTATCCGTCACGGGGGAGCTGAACCCCAGCCCTGCACCAGTCACCCCGACGTGATCGAACGGGCTGCACAGTGGGTCGTTGTCACAACAAAAAGAACCGGTGTACCCGTGGTCATCGGCTTCGGGAACAATGACTATACAAAATGGTGCGAATGTAAAAGATGTCTGGCTTCCGATGTCCCCTCCGAACGGGCAAAGGGGAATATTTCCACCCGTTACTGGAAATTTATCAATGCCGTGAACAAACGGGCAAAAGAACTTGATAAAAATGTACTGCTCCAGGGATGGACCTATCAGAATTACAGCGTTGTCCCGGAAGGGGTGAAACCGGATCTTTCTATCCACTCTCTCATGATCTCCAACCATTCCCGCTGCTGGAAACACGCTCTGGATGACAAAAACTGCCCCACAAACAAATGGTATTATGATTACAACAAATCCTGGAACGATACAGGCGTGACTCTCTTCACCTACGACATGCTTTCCCGTGCCGGAACTCTTTTCTTCCCGCTGGAAAAAGTCTGGGTGGATACTCTTAAATATTACAATAAGGCTATGCCCAACTATCAGGGAATGCGCACAGAAATCTCCTGTCCCGACGGGATCTATCCCGCATCAAGGTATAATGTCTATGCCCAGAAAACTCTGTGGAAACGTATGTGGCAGAGTATGTATATGGCAATGAGTTTCCACTGGGATGTGAAGGGCGATTACAATAAGATCTATGAAGAAGCCAACTCTCTCTATTACGGCAGGGGCTGGGAAGGCGGAATGAAAGATTTCCGCAAACTGCTTACCAAACTTTATGATGATGCCGCCGGATGCTGGGGATATGCCCACAGTGTGCCTGTGGGACGCTATCTGGATAAACCCTATGCAAAGGATCAATTGCTCAAATATCTGGATGCAGCTGAAAAAGCCGCTGCAAAAGATCCGGATCCCAGAGCCTTGCAGCACTGTAAGGAAACCAGAAACTTCTTTATGGAAACATGGGTGAAAGCCTATGATGATTACATCAAAAATTACAGGGAAATCAAAGCCTTCCCCCTTATGGGCAAAATCGTTATCGACGGAAAACTTGACGAACTGGATTGGAAAAACGCGGATACCAATACCCGTTTCACCAAGGCTTTCGGCAAAGGACTTGCCAAATACCAGAGTATCATCAAACTTGCCTATGATAAAAATACCCTTTATATCGCAGGCGAATTTATGGAACCCGACCCCAAAAATGTAAAAGTCATGCCCAGGAAACATGACGGAGCAACATGGGAAGATAATGGAGTGGAGATCTTCCTCAATGATCCCATTATGGGCGGAACATACTATCAGCTTATCATCAACTCCAATGGAGTGATGTGTGACGGAACCCATACCCCCGGTCAGAAAGGGATCACAAGAAGTTATGATTCCCAGGCAAAACTCAAAACAAAATGGGAAAAAGACCGCTGGATACTGGAAATGAGTATTCCTGTTAAAAATATTACAGGAAGTATTTTCAAACCCGGTACCGTTATCAAAATGAATGTGATGCGTAACAGAGGAACTGTCAACAGCAAAGAAAATGAACACTCCACCTGGAGTATCGGTACTCCCCACAGTGTGGAAGTATTCCATCCTGTCACCATGGCTGCACCCCGTACCAATCACAAAACCATGCACAGGGAAATGGATACAAGACTTTTCCGCAACGGGTCTTTCAATGAAACCGTCAAAAACGGCAAAAAACCCAAACACTGGAAAGTAAAAGACGGACTCACCCCCCGTCACTGGTTCCTTTCCGAGCCGAAAAATTATGGCGGCGAACTGGAAATGCTCCTTCATCCCGGTACAAATAATAACTATTTTGCAAGGATAAAGTCCGGCTATATTGCACAGGGACATAAAGTAAAAGATAAAAAGATGCGCCTTTCTCTGCGTATGCGGGGCAAAGGCTCCATCCGCATCTTTCTTCTGCGTTACCCGGGCAACTGGAAAGGCTCCCGCCCCAGTAAGACCATTGCCCACCTGAAAGAGATCAATAATCCTGACTGGAAGCAGTATATCTTTGATTTTGACAATCCTGCCATCGATGCAACTGAGAACCAGATTCTGGCGTTGTGGATCACCGGCAAGACATCTCAAATCGATATTGATGACTGCTATTTGGGCGGTAAATAAAAAGCAGGATGAATAAATAAAATCAAACTGCCGGAAACGGGTCACAAATCAACCTGTTTCCGGCAGTTTTTTTACAGTTGAATTTCTATTTCAGAAAGCCCCCCTCACCTTATGACCAGAGAGAAGGAATACTTTTCTTCAATTCTTTGACAAGATTTTCTCCCATAAACATAAAGCCGTGATCGTTGGGATGCAGATAGGCGTCACTGTAAAATTCTGCGACATGAGGAGTAAGGGAAAGACCGTCAATTACATGGATACCGGGATACTTTTTCATGATTTTACGCATCTCATTTCTCACCTCAAAAAAGTTTCCGGCAGCAGTTTCCCTTGCATGATCCTTCCGCCAGATAGGGAGAAGTGCGGCAATGGGAGTTGCCGGATATAATTGTGTAAGGGCGGCAAAAAAGTTTTCACAATTTTCAAAAAGATCCTTCCTTGCACATTTTGACCAGTCATTTGTCCCGTAGGCAGTTGTAACAAGATCCACCTTACGGGTATTTTTTCCGGCATTGACAAGAGCTGCATTATAAATATCTCCGCCGATAGCCTTGTTGATCAATTCCGCTTCCAGTTCTTCCGCAAGAAGCGCGGTATAGGAACAGGCGGGAAATTTTGCATCATATCCCTGGGTGATGGAATCCCCGTAACTGACAATGAATTTTTTCCGGGGGGCTGTTTCAAAGAAAGAAGCGTTTTCAAGGACAAGCTCCCTTATTTCCACTTCCGCAAGTGGTGGGAGAAAAATCTCCACCTTGCATTTTTTACCGGTAAGGAGCAGTTCCATAGTAAGTGTGGAAGAGTTTCTCACATCTTCCAGTCCACAATGGGCGGTCATTATACCATCCACTTTTGCATCAAGATAGCAGAATACTCTTGAGGAGGCACTTTTTGCATCGTATTTAAGAATGACCTTTTCTGCATCGGTAAAGAAACTTATGATCATATTGGAATTGCTGAAAGTCTTTCTGTAAAAATCCGGATTATTCCGGTAAGAAACCTGTTCCTCTTCCGTAAAGCGGCAAGGACGTACAGAAAGATCACTTTTCAGAAATCTTTCCGCCCCGAGAATACACTCTTTTATTTCATCAAAAGTAAGATGCTTTTCCATAATATTTCCTTTTTCAAGATGATTTACCGGATTAAACGGTTACAAAATATACTCTTTATTACCTCTTTTTGCAAACTGTTATTTAAGAATCCGGGATATAAATAATGCCGGCGCACGTTCTTCCGGATCATTTGACGGGAGGGGAAGAAGAAAAAACCCTTGCCATATTCACTGCAAGGGTCGTAAAAACATTTGTCTTGTCTGATAAAAAAGACAATATCTTATTTTGTCTTTTCCTGAATGGTGATATTCACATTGTCCACCTGTACCTCACAACGGAAGGCATTGAAGGCAAGGTGGATGGTTTCATCCTTTTTCATATCATACGCGAAAGAAAATTTCTGCCATTTTTCGGTAAGGGAAAACGCTTTTTCCGGATATTCAGTTTTGATGAATCCGGAATTCTGTCTCCTGTACCGGATGATTCCGCAGCTTAATTTGCCCTTCCCTTTTGCCTCAAAAGAGATCAGAAGAGTCTGTCCTTCTTTCAGATTATGGGGCATGGGGTAATTGGCAAAGACTTTGGAAATATACAATGTTTCATCGTAAGGAGCCCCCTCCATTTTTATTCCATACACAGCTCCATTCTTCTGCGGAAGGGAGGCATACCATTTGGAAGGGACTTTTTCCAGAACTTTCAGAAAAGCAGGGTATTTACGTTTATTTTTCTCCATTTTGTTGAACATGCCGTTGATGGTCATGGGGGTCCCGATCTGCAAAGGCAGGAACGTTGTTACATCGTGGCTTACTCTTCCGCTGAGGCAATAATGTTTTTTGATAAGGCGGTCAGTAAAAACAAAACGGTTGATGTCAAAATTGCATTTCCAGGCAACACCGTTACGGAAATCGCCGAATTTCCAAGCCGGAACCTTGATCTCCATAACGAAGCCATCCGCATTTTTACTGCATTTATATTCCGCACCGATCTTATGCCGGACATTTCCGGGACAGCGTGCTTCATATTTTTCCCCGTCATGAGCAAAAACAAGATGATAATACTCATTGGAAACACTCTGGGGGTGGATAAAAAGTTCCACAGCACTTTTTTCCCAGATATTCTTCCCCTTATGGAGCTTATTCATCAGAGGCTCTTTGACTTTCACAAGGAAATAGAGATTTTTACTGTCGGAAAGGATCCCGATACTTGCCGCATTTTCCGCAGGAATTCTTTTTTGTTCTTTGATGAACATCTCCTGAAAATCCGTTACATAGAAGGCATCTTTCCATGCGGCTTCATCCCCTTTTCCATCCAGAGTAATGGAAGTTTTTGCCGTGGGAGCTTTTACAGTTCTTCCCTGAAGTTTTTTATAATCCTCATTAGCTTTCACCCAGTATTCTGTAAGGAATTTACGGTCATTGGCAATACGAGCCAGACGTTTCTTATCCCCTTTGGCAAGTTTTTCTGCTTCATCCAGAAGAGCAAAAAGTTTTTCTTTATTTTCCGGAACATTGAGCAGAAGAGGCAATCTCTCATTGTTGAAGGGATAACCGAAACAGTTTCTGCCATCCTTCCAGAGTTTCCGCCGCAATGCGTGATATTTTTTCATGGCGGGATAAGCATTTCCATAGTATTTGCTTTCCGCGTCTTCCAGGATCTTTACAGGATCAGCATCCAGATCCCACAGAATTTTTCCTGTAAGGTAAAGCCATTGCCACAAAGAGGGGAGTTTTTCATTCTGCTCTTTACTGTTTACATTTTTCCGCCAGTAAACACTGTCTTCAAAAAATGTTTCCTCTTCCCAGCCGTCGATGCCTTCTTTATAGAAGAAACGCAAGTCCCGCACCTGTATAAGTTCATGGGGGACATAGTTTCTTCCGCCGGAGCAGAGGAAATATTCATAGACGGAAGAGCGTGAGTATCTGGGAATATATGTTCTCATCCATTCCAGAAGCTGTCTATTTCTCAAACAGGGTTCATCAAAAGCGTGGGCATAACATCTTCCGTGGGGCATATATTCAAAGTGGACACGCTTGTCATGTTTTACATCCACAGTGGGAGGGATCCGGTAAGTGCTGTATGCCCAGAGCATAAGATCAGCGTCGGGACACTCTTTGTAAACAAGATCAAAAATCACTTTGAAAGTCTTGTGATATATATTGGTGATATTCTGCCATGTATAAACTTTTTTATCATTTTCTTTCAGGCAGTTCTTACATTCGCACCAGCCCCGTGCCATATCTGCCATCCCCGCCCCCTGCTGAAGATGAATGCCTTTTGCCTTCTTTTCTTTGATACTTTTAATGATATATTCAGCGGTAAGACGGCGGACCTCCGGATTGCTCAAACAGTATGCAGCCGTTTCCACATGGGTATAGCGGCGTTTGCCGTTGATAAGTGCAAAATATTCCGGATTGCTTTTAAAATATTTTTTTGCGGGAATAGCCATCTGGAAAAGATTGTGGTAATTTTCCTCCCAGACATCGGTGGTACGGGGTTCATACAAATCCTTCTGGGCGGGAGTTATCCTTTTGATACGCACATTGTGATAATAGGCAGGGCGCATCTGATAGCCGCCTTTCACACTCCATCTGACCCCATTGAAGGGGTGATCTGTCCAGTTCCAGCCGGTGGGAACAAGAAGTCTTCTGCGGTAGGCGGGAGTACGGACAAAGGAAGAATCTTTTATTATGATCTTTTCCCGCTTTTTATAAGGCACATATTCCCCGTCATCTTCTTTGTTGGCAGGTTTGAAAAAACGGATATCCAGTTCCCGTTCAAGGAACTGATAGACAGCATACAGTTCTGCGGTTTTGTTTTTCCCGGCAAAAAACATTTTATTATCTTTGGCGTAAAAGATGTAAGAATCGTCTGCTTTTGTTTTGGCAAGTTTATCTTTCAGAGAAGCGGGAAGCTCTTTGAAGTCGGAAGCAAGTCCCACATAAATAAAGTTTTTTGCATCCTTTTTATTTTTTGCAAGTTTGATGGAAGAAACTTTTTCCACATACTTTGAAAGTTCATCTGCTGCAAGAATGGTACTTTTCAAGGGCTTTTCCGGCAGAATGATCGCAGTATCTTTTGTGATCTCAAAAGCTCTTATGTTACAGGCAAGTACAGAAAAAAGTACCGCTGTAAAAACAATTAAATTTTTTCTTTTCATATTTCCTCCTGTGAAATAATATAAAATTCTTTTCCTGTTGTTGAATTTAATAAAAAAATTACTTTACAGGTACTCCATTTTCATCCAGTTCCACCGGCTTTTTCAGACTTCCGGAAAGCTCCATTGCCTCTGCAAGCCCCTGAACTTTTGCAGCTGTACGCAGATTTGCCGTGACCGGGGCTCCATCCCGGACAGTTTTCACAAAGTCATACATGATGTTTTCTGTTGCATACATCAATTCTTTAAAATCATAATTGACAACTCTCGGCTGGGCGAATTTTTCATATTGAGAAGCAAAATTTGTTGCAGGATCCTCCGGACGGGGGCCCCATTCAGAGGTACGGAACCTGGGTTTTGTATTGATCCGGAGATTGCAGGGATCCACATCCAGCCGGATGCTGTAATTTTCAAAATGGAAACGGTAACTCATTTCCCCGTAATGCACCATACTGGAATAATGGAATCTGCCCGCACTTCCGTTTGTAAATTCAATATTGGCAATAAGGTCATCAGGACTGGGATAGGGGCGGTCTATGACCTTTGTAGTAATGGCGTTGACTCTTTTCACATCGCCTCCCACAAGAAGCATTACATCCAGCATGTGACAGCAATGGTAAGGTACCTGGGAAACTTTATTACGGAAATCATCCGGGGCTTGCCACATACGTTCATTCATTCCCGTTGCCCCGTGATGGAACCAGTTGCAATCCACGGAAAGCAGTTTGCCGCCCTCATGCTGCCGGATATAATCCAGAGCTTCAAGACTTCCGGGCAGATACCGGCGCATGAACCCAACCTGCACCGGGACAGAATATTTTTCAGCCAGCAATGCAAGCTCATAGGATTCCTGTCCGCTGAAAGCCACAGGTTTTTCAATGAAAACGGGTTTGCCAGCAGGGATCACTTTCCGCAGAACTTCCGCATGGACAAGAGGGGACAAACTTATAAGAAAAGCATCCACATCCTTTGCGGCAAGCAGTTCTTCCGGAGTATTGCACACACTTCCGCAATATTTTTTCACCAATGCCTCTGCAGAACTGTGCATAAGGTCATACGCTCTCGTCACTGTATAAAACTCATCTTTCCACAATGCATCAAGAAGTGCCTGTGTTCTTTTACCGCAACCATAAAGACCAAGCCGGATCATTTTTCCTCCTTTTCTCTTTCAGTATGAAATTCTTAAAGTTTTCTGAAAGAAATGGGTTCCACGTCCACATCATCAACTTGTTCGATCTTGTATTCTACTGTTGATGTATTTGCCTTGGTTCGTACCACCGCTGCTTTTTTTATGTCACTGTTTGCTGCATTTCCCCCAAGAGTTACATAATTGGTTCTACCGCCATGAGGTTTGATGAAAAGTCCGTCACTGCCGTAGTTGAAAGAATCCATATACCATGCAATTTTTGAGGCACGTTTTGCCAGTGTTACTTTGGCAAATATACTTACACCGTCTGCCAATGCGGTATAATACCCGCTGGATGCCGGGAAAGGGTATTTTCTGTCTGCACGGCTGCCTGCAAGAGAGTTGTTTATGGTATAGGTCAAGCCGGGATGGTCGGTAGAGATCCCCCTTGCATCTACAGAAGCACACTTTGTGGGACTTGATCCTGTCTTTTTTGTCCGGTTGGCTCGTTTCAGATACCCGTCAGCTTCCAGTCTGGTGTACCACAAATTTCCGGTTATGCCGCTGGGATAAACAGCATATTTTGCCGGGCCCCAGTCTTTGAAATCATTGACATACATGGTGCTGACAAGACCAAGCTGTTTCAAATTGTTGATACAGCTTATCCCTCTTGCCGTTTCCCTTGCCCGGTTCAACGCAGGCAATAACATTCCGGCAAGGATAGCGATGATTGCTATAACAACAAGCAATTCGATAAGAGTAAATCTTTTTTGACTTCTTTTCATTTTTTTCTCCTGTTATGATTCATTTGTTATTTTTCTGTTCTGCATATTCCGCTTGTCTCCCTCTCCTGAAGTTCAAGAGGAATCTTTACTGTTTCTTTATTTTCATCTGTTGTAAAAAGTTTTTCCAGAAGTTTTTCCACAAATTTTTCCACAGGAAAACGGAAGGTGGTAAGGGGAGGATCACTGTAAAAAGCTGCCGGAAGCCCATCCGCTCCGATGATGGTCAGATCTTCCGGGACTTTTATTCCGGCTTTTTTCGCTTCTTTCATTGCGGCAAGTGCTGTATAGTCATTACGGCAGAGAAGGGCAGTAGGCAGATCCGCAGTTTTGAACAGTTGCTTTGCTGCAACAAGGGCATCTTCATAAAATCCGGTACTTTTCGGATTCCACTCTTTCCTGTTGATAAAACTGTATTCCTGTACAGTTTTCTGAAAAAGATCGTCCATAGCTGTGGCATTGGAAGCAAAATATCCGATTTTTCTGTGTCCAAGTTTCTTGAGAAAATCTCCCGCATCACGGAAATATTTTTCTTTATCCTGAATAACGCAATTTTTTCCCGGAAATTCCGCTCCGCCGAATACGGCAGGCAATCCTTCCGGAATCAACTCATATAATTCATCATGCAGAGAGATCAAACCG
>JAZKZE010000184.1:0-1514 GCA_045612485.1 Victivallales bacterium
TCTCCTGAAGGTTGCACAAAACAGGATAATGAAGTATTTTTGAAAAAATCTGACAAAATCACTTTTTTAAAAGCAGATTTCTTTACGCACATAATTTTGTAAAAATATGCCATTTTTACAAAATTATGGGATAGCTGTGAAAATACGTTTAAAAATAATCTTTACGGTTATTTCTGAAAAGAGGATCAAAACATTTTTTTTCTGAATTGAAGAGGAGAAACTCCGGCATATTTCCGGAAAAAACTGCTGAACTGTCTGGAGGTTCCGAAATTGCATTTTTCCGCGATCTCGTTTACAGAAAGAGACCTGGAACGCAAAAGTTTTACGGCATAATTATACTTCTGCAGAAGAAGATACTGGTAAAAGGATTTGCCCGCATATTGCTGAAAACAATGCCGGAAATATGCTTCGCTCACCCCGGAAGAAGCTGCAATTTTTCTTATATCAAACTCTTTTCCCGGATCAATCGCCATTTCCTGCATGATATCTTCCATGGTCTTTTCCAGTCTGCTGCCTGCATTTGGACTGGCAAAAACCTCTCCGACAGAAGCCATAAATTCTTCCAGAAGAAGGGGCAGAAGAAACTTTTCCGAAGGCAGATCCCGCACAAAACACTGCCGCAGTCTTTCAAAAACTTCACACAATTTTTCCGGTTTTTCCAGATAAATATAATTGGGACTGCCCCCGGTGGCACGGTCAAGGGAATCGATCATTCTTTCCGCTCTGGCTCCGGCAAGATCCATCCAGAGATTTTCCCGGATGACTCCCGGCGGGGTACGCCATGCTGTCCCCCTTTTCTGCCAACTTCTTTTACAGGAACTCCAGTAAAGAAAGGGAGCCTTGAAAACACGTCTGGAACCGTCTGCAGTATATAAAATGGCAGGCCCCCGCAGCATGATTCCTATAGTATAATTTTTATTCACCCGCAAGCCCCGGTTGCTCTGTGTTTCACAGCGGTTGACACCGAGGATCGTAAGATCATTGAAATAATCCAGCTCTTTTCTTATTGCCCCAAAGCATTTTTCCGGCACAGCGGCAGATTTTATTCTTTTATTCATGTTATCCCCGACTCAAAAAAACTTTCCTTCTGAAGCCAAAAAACGGCGTTACAGAACATTTCCGTAACGCCGTAAAATCCTGAAAGCTATCTATCAGAGTTTGATATCCCAGCCGTTACGGTTATAGGGCCGTTTCAGCCATGCCACATCGCCGGTATTGTTGGCAAATGTGCATTTCACAGGATCCCAGTCAAAGGAAGAATCATACATATAACTCATATTGCACAACTGACAGAGGATGGAGGTACGGGCTCCGGTTTCCGCAGGGGAGATGGTTTCTTTGCGGGAGATACAGCAATCCACAAAGTTCTGTTCCTGCAGGGGGCTTCTGTAAAGCTGAACAGGAGCATCAGCAAGTTTGAAGTGTTCATCCAGAGTATCCAGACATTTCTGCAGTCTGTCATCTTTCTTCTGGGTGGGGTCAAAACCATAATCCACGCCCACAGTAGCAGCGAT